>CAZHOZ010000001.1:0-13917 GCA_964533895.1 uncultured Candidatus Saccharibacteria bacterium
CTGCCCCGCCATCGACTGGCTGCAGCCGCAACTGCATTAGCAGCACTACTTCCCAGCACAGCCACACACTCAATAATCTCACCGGCTTCAAGAGTAATGCCAGTAATCTGGAAAGTATCAGAATCTACTTCTATCCAGTCAGTGCCTTTAATGAGACGCTGACCGCCACGATATACTGCAATACTGTCGGTGCCTACAGTATAAGTAAAGAGAGTGAGATTGAAATTAGTCTGTGCAGCAGTAGCTGTAAATACTTGACTTAAATTAGAAGACTCTGCGTCGACATTGATGATATCTGAACCAGGGGCCCACACACTTGCACTCATAATGATTCCTTTACAAAATGTTATTTTGTCTTATCAATGCCAACTGCTCGGCTGCTAAGTTCTTTTGCGCAGATGCTTGTTCTTGGAAACCGATACCTAGAAATACTGTAGCGGCTGCATCACAAACAATTGCATATGGATGCATGTCTGCAATCCAACTAGAGTATCCAACATCTGTTACATCTGGATTCACATAACAACCAATCAGCATTGTGGAGTCTTGCGTACTGGAGCGAATCTCCAATTGGGAGCCAGCTGTGTAACAGATATTTTCTTTATTGATCAGATATCGATCAAGAGTCTGGTCTGGGGTCAGATACTCAAAAAACTGTCCTGCCGCTCCGTCTGCATATTTACGCAGATACTTAAAAGAGCGCCAGTTTGGAATAAGTGTCCTGTAGTCAAGAGACTGAATATAATCTACAGGATTCCAGATAATTCCAGTCTCGAAAATATCACGGGGGAATTGATCTGCTTGGTGAAGTTTTAGGGTGGCCATCTTTACTGCCAACTTAGTTTCAGCAACTAGGTCATCCCGGTTAGTGATCGTATATACGTCACTCATTAAGCTGGTTAAAGAGGCCATCCTAATTTCCTTTAATTACTTTTTAGTTACATTAGCGATAGTAGCTGAGGACTTGGGACCGGTAGCTACTGCAGGCTCAAGAGTTTCAAAGACGATTTCCTCACTGACTTCTCGCGATTCAACTACTTCATATACTTCAGACAGCTCAGCAATGATTGATTCCTTATCAGTCTCGAAATAACCATCTGCATCAAACTCGATGCGCGTTCCGTTTCCTAGAATGAAACCACCTTGGGTATTAGACTTCTTAAACAACATTTTGTAATCTCCTTACATATGTGAGAATGCCCCCTGTTGTTAGTAGTTAGCTAACTAAGGGGGCAATTGGGTTAGCCTTGAATAAGCTTGAACACAGAATGAGCTTGCACAAGCTTAGTGGCAGCTGCGGCATCCACAGTAATCTGACCAGTCGTCGCATTAGGAGTAAGAGCAGTAGCTGAACCACCAGTTCTTACAGTAATGCTAGAGATGTAACCAGGATCTGTGGAGGCCATTCCGGGGGTATTAACTTGGATAATGGCCATCCTATTCTCCTAATTAACCAGCAGCTGCAGCAGTAAGGCCGTAGATGATAGCATTGGCAGCCGGATTCTTGACAAGAGTGGTAAGCTCCGTAGTCAGGGAACCACCAACAGCATCAATACCGTTCTCAATTGCTTGACCGCTGACACCATATTCAGATGCCATGGTCTTGCGATCACCCAGGTAAGCCAGATTGAAACTGGACAGATCAACAGCAATTGCCATCTTAGCCCAATCCACGTTGCTATTGAACAAAGGATGCTCAATCATGCGGAAGGTGCCGCGGCTGGTCTTGAAACTGGAGAACTGCAGACCATAAGAAGTAGCACCATCAACCAATTGATAAGTACCATTCAGTCGACCGATGTTGTTAAGTACCCGCTTAGCTGCACCACCAACAAACAGCACTCGCTCATTAGACACTTTGGGATCAGTGGTGGTATTAAACACCACATCCAAAGCTGCTTCAAGCTGAGTGTAGTTAGTAGTAGCAGCAGCAGTCGTTACGTTAGAGGCAGCATTAACAGTAACTTGGTTAATGATACCATCCATCAGACGGAAAGGCTGGTTGTTACGAGTACCCGAGAATTTCTGTCCGAAGAACACAGCTTTCTCAATATCTACTGCATGGAAAGCAGCGCAGTCTTGACGGGATTCAGCCACATTCGTATCGCCAGCGATAACTTGCGTAGCGCGAGCAGAATCAGTCAGTGCCCAAGAATTACGGAAAATCTGGGTGTAATTCGTAACACGAACTGCTTGAATGCTAACTGCAGAAGGACGCGTAGAGCCTTCTTCAAACGCATTGCCCACTTGATACAGAACAGTACTAGCGCCCATACCGGCAGCAGCAACAGTACCGGCAGCACGAGTTACAGTGATAGAAGTGGTGGAAGCTACCGTATTGATTACGATAATTTCGCCAGTCACATTGTGACGGAATGCCATGCCGGGAATCAGATTGCTATTGGCTACGATAGTGAACGTGGTATCGCCAGCGATTTGACCCGCGCCAGACAGAGTAATGCTCGGGAAGATCATCGTCTTAGTGAAAAAACCATGTTCAACTTGAACAGCGGTTTCATCCTTCAGCATGGAAGTCAAGCCGAACAGAGGAGCAGCACCATTCGGCATAAGCCGAGTAATCATTGCACTAAATGACTTCTTTACGAAATCAGTGGTGCCGTTAATGGTGCTAAAGTTAATCATACCAGTTGCCATACAATTTCCTTTTCAGAAAGTTAATTAAGATATTTATCCCAATCCATACCAGCATCTGTTTGTGGTTGCTGAGCTGCGGACTGTTGTTGTTTAGGATTAAGAGCACCCGCAAAGGATGTCAGATAATCCTGAGCCATTCTGCTGATCTCAGAAGAAGTAGCCGAAGGGAATTTAACAGTAAGTTGTTGTTGCAAAGCTCCCAGAATAGGAGCAGCAGCTGGGTGGGAAAAAGCTGGATTTTCTGCTCGGAGATTATCTGAAACTGTTTGACGCTTGATATGACTTGGAAGTTCTGCTCGCATAGATTCTTGAGACTGCTTGATGGCCTGCTCCACAATCTTAGTGGAAGCATGAGCACTTTGAGCATACACAGTCTGTGCTACAGTGTTAAGAGCTTGAGCAAAAGCAGTAACTGCATCCTGACCACCGCGACTAATTGCACCAAGTTGATCGGCAGTAATTGCCTTTGAGAAATCAATTTGCTTAGCTGCGCTCATCAATTTCTGTGGATCGACATTAAACATCCCAGCTTGCTGAGTTGTATCTGGGGATTCTACCGGCGGCTTCCAGAGATCATTAAATTGATCCAAACCTTCTGGCTTAGCGGGCTGTACGGCTGGTGCGATAGGATTGTTTGGATCAGTTGCCATAGCAGGTGTGGCCGCGTCTGGAAAATTGCCAGGTTGCGGCTGCGTCTGCTGTACAGCAGGTTGAGGTTGGGCGGATGCCGGTGCAGCGGGAGTGCTGCCAAACAGTTGCGAAATACGTTCTCCGATAGACATTTTTACAGCTCCTGAGGTTGTGGTGCGAAGGTTGATTGCAGGTCAAGCAAGTAACACAAAATATCAATTTTGCCTCTAAGATAAGCATCTCGTGAAGCAAACTCAATAATTTTGTTTTCTTCTAGCACGAGCTTGATTTTTTCCTCTGAGGCTTCCGCCACAAGATTCTGAACTAAAGCTCGTGTAGTTTCTGAGAGAGCTGATCCTACTTTAAACTCTTCAGGAGTCAGCTCGAATTTATTAAAGAGGTGCGGAATGATTTTCACTTCATCGCTCCAGTAATATTGTTTGTGATGTTATTGACATGATTATTTTCTACTGCACGAGGTGCATAAGGATCAGTGCCAGCAGGATTATAGCCATATTGTTGCGGCTGCGGCTGTGGAGGCAATTGCTTAAGGAGAGTCTGGATCTGAGTTGGATCAATACCTTTAAGTGATTCAGTAATGGAAGCAACCATCTGCTGCCACTGCATCATTGCTTGCTCATAGGCAATCTGCTCTTTGCTCTTTTCAAACTCTTTGATGTGCGCTCCTTGAGTCTTAAGGAAATAGGTAAACAAAGGACCCACGTTATATTGAGCAGCCACCATTTGATTAGATTGCAAGACTTGCATTGCAAATTGAAGAGCCTCCGCATTGATTAGCTTATCTGTAGGCAGGAGCCCGTCAGATACTTTAAATTCCAATACTGCTTTACGAAGTTTAAGAGGATCAATTTGAACAATTTGTTCTGTCTCACGATTGAAAAGAGATACACCCCCTTGATACTGGAGAATATTGATTTTAAGGATTTCTTTTAGTGGAGTAAAGAACTGAGCTTCTAAAAGCAGAGAGCAAAGCTGATCGCGGCCGTTTGCATTATTCATTACGGTACTGAATTCATGCAAAGTCTTATTGCCTTTTACGAATTGTCCTTGCCGTGCTTGATTCTGTCCGCTAATTACATTGGCCATCTGCAAAAGAGATTGAGTCTCTTGCATGAGAAGTCCAGACTGCTCATCCCGGAAAGGGATGGGGAAATAAGATTCATTCAGAGGTTTTCCATAAGCAGATGGGCGAACAGGAATCTTAGCAGATGGATTCTCATTATTGATATGAGCGGCATCTACTCGACTAGGATCATATAGGCCACGATCGGAAATTGCACGACGCCGGGCCGCAATGATACTATTCCACATTGCAGTAGTAATTTGCTGTATTGGCAATACATTAGTAGCCAGTGACTTAGTCTGATAAGCAAGACCATCATCATTGGGTTGTGCAAATAGAATTGGGATCAAGCCGTGTGCATTAGTCTGGCGTTCTGCATAGATAAGAGTCAGATTGTTTACAAAAATAAACTTCCAAACTTGCGGCGTATTCTTTGCAGGCACACGCAAATTGAAATCAGAGGGCAAAATGCGCGCATAGAGAGTGGTGACTTCATAAGAATCACGATAAGCAATTTTATTATCTGTGCTCGCAATATTTGCCCAAGCAAGCCAATTGGTATTAGTATTTAACTTAGTGTCTGTGAGCGCGGCCGGATTGAGTTCAGGAATATAGAAATCATTCTGAGCGGCGCCTGCTTCAAATGCACTGACTACATTATCTACTAATTTGTCTGGCAGCTCTTGGATGAATTGCTTAAGTGCGATGCGAGAATAAGTCTCTGTATAGCCAGCGAATTCAGCTTTAGTGGGAACCTCAGCCGGAGTTACTCGCTTATCCCAGAAAGTGTTGTATAAGTCAAGCCGCTTGACTGAATTGCCTTCCCATACAACTTCTTTTGGCTTACCCTCCTTAGAGGAGAATTCCAAATCAGTATCCATAGCAGCGGTGACGCGGCGACACCATGATACTTCTGCTGCCATCAGATTATACTTAAAGCCATCCCGGAAACATTGCATAAGCTGAGCTGACCAGCCGCCCTTAGTGGCCTGATCCTCAATTACAGTCTCCATTTGAGTAGCTTCATCAATGGATTGCGGATTACTGGTGACACCAAAGATCGGGTGGCCTTGCAAAAATACGGATGCCTGATAGGTAACTGCTGCCTCTACTTGAGGCAGAATTACAGGTACAGTTACATTCTGGAATTTAGTGGGGTCGCCCAGATTATTAGATGCCTTGGCATTCTGATTCTCTGAAGTGAGATCAGCCTCTCGCATATAGGCAAGATCAATGCGCCGCATCTGCTCACGCATATTCCAGTGCTGATTATCTAGCGATTTACACTGATTAAGAAATGTAACTAGGGCGGCTTGTGACTGCTTAGAGATAAGCAGCGGAGTATTTGGCGTTACCATTAGGGATTTCCTTGTGAGAAATGTTAGGACAATGACAAGCTAAAATTGTCCTTATCCTTATTACTTATAGCTAATAGACAAGTCTGCTGGAGTTGTCCCAGCAGTTACTACTGTCAATCCAGCATTAAACTGCGTATTAAGCGTATAGGTAGTATTCACTGCAGTGTTCAGAACAGCAATAACTGATCCACTGGCTGCTGTATTGTCGTAAATAGTAACAGTCGTAGCAGTGCCAGCTACACCTACTGTGATAGCAGCCAACGTACCCACACCGGATTTTACTGTCAGTGTGGTATTAGTGTTGATGCGAGAATATTGGTTGGGATAGCCAAGAGGGTCTGCATAGGCAGTCAGGCAAAGAGTAGCAATAACAGCAACGATGAGTTTTTTCAAGATATTTCTCCAGGTTAAAAAGGACTATTTGCACCTTCAGGCAATATAGGAATTGCCCTAGCTTCCTGCATTTGGATGATATTAGCAGTCAGCATGAATGCGCCATACTGTTCAATAACTTTATTCATGTATGCCAGCAAATCTAAGACGTCATCCGTATTGTCAGTTTTGAGGGGATTGAATTGTGTAATTTGTAGGTGCGCAACAGGTCGACAGTCAGGATGAATAAATAATTCACCTGCTGCATAAGACTTAAGCATACTGAGAATGCGAGAGTTCTTAGACCAGCCACCTGGATATACTTCTACCACTTCAAAGCCGACTAGACCCTGTTGTGCACAGACTACATCAAACCAATATTTAAGCGTGGCCTGATATGCTACAGATTCGATTGCAATTAGGCGGCAATTGTGAGTAAGTCCTAATTTAATTGCCTCTCGAATTGTATCTCCAGGAGACAGCGTTTCATTGATTAGAGAAGTCAATACTGGCCGCGCATCATGGATTTCGCAGTATCCTATTGCAGTCGCATCAGATGTTGCTTTATTTCCAGAAGGATCAATGATGATGAAATTGCCTGCTGCAATTGGCCTGCCAATAGGATCTTCTGGATCGTAAGGAAGAGGAGGTAAGAGAGATAAATCAATGATGTTATTTGATGAGGCATTTTCATCATTAAGAACTTCTGAGTAAAATATCTCTGGGCGGCCCGCGGCCAAGTCATTCTGAAATTCGCGATGTAGTTGTTCAATTGGCTGCAAATCTTCCCAGAGAGAAGTACCATCTGCAAGAATACCGCCAGCAATAAATTTGGTCCAGTTAGGGTTAGCTTTAAGGCGCCGCAAAATACTCCATTTAGTTGGATACATATTAGCTACAAATATGAATGCGCAGCCGTGTGGAGACTTAGCTTTCATTGCAGTACCAATCATCCAAGACTCTAGTGCAGTACTTTGGATTTGACTATCGGCCTGTTCGCGAGTCTGGATGTCTTCAAAAATCATTACATCCGGGCGCTCATTTTTAATATTAAGGCCGCGCAAAGATGTGCCGGCACCAAGAGCAGCCAGTGTAATGTTGCGATTTCTGTAACCGAACTTTTTAATTTGCTGAGTGTCTTTTTCTATGCCTATTTTCCAGTCACCAAACACCTTAATGATGTTTGGCTCATTAAGCATATCCACTACATCTGATAAGATATTTTCAGCAAGTGTCGCAGTAGCTGAAATGATGAGAATGAAACGCTTATTGGTGAATAGGATGCAATATAAGATATAGATTTTGATTAGAGTTGTTTTGCCGAAACCGCGAGGGAGTCCAAGAGCTAATTGCGGAAAGGAGCGCGGCTTAAAAGTGTGCTCCAGTAGCCATTGCCAAACTGCCTGAAATACTGGAGGGAATCCGAATTGGAAAATAGTGGGCATTGCAAGGGCTGCAAGAAAGTCTAACTTTCCTTTAGCTAGCTCTTGTACCTCTCCAGATTGGAATGAGGCTTCTGTAATGTTTTCATTCATTTATTTGCTTTACTTTCAGCAATTGCCTTAGAAAGTGCAGGATACTGAGAAAGGTCTGGAGAAGATGCAGTGACTTGATATTGCGCGAGTGCCTTAAGTAATGAGAGCGCTCGCAAATCATTCTTCTTTTTGAGAGCTAGCTGCTCAGGAGACAAGATTCCCTTAGAAATCTTCTGCTGAGTAGTGAGATCTAGCTGCAGACTTAGTGGCAGGGGGCGCTGGCACATCATTTACTTCCTTTCTTTCTAATTTCTTTAACAGTGTACCAGATTGAATAGTTAGCAGAGGCTGATCGCCGGCCTGCACAACTTGATTCTGTGCATTCACTGCAAATTGAGTAAGAATCTGGGTGGGTAATACGAGATTGATAATGGTTTGTTGCTCTGTAATATGCTGTGGCATACTACTGCCGCGACGTTTCGCTGCATTGATTACTTGAATGGCGCGCAAAATCTCTTGTGGCCGCATCATAAGCGGGATGCAGTCTTTCATTTTGTTTACAAGAGTATCTTCTAGCTCATCATAAGCATTGTCTCGTGCATTATGTTTGGATAGATTTTCGTATCGGCGCTCCGCTACAGCTGCGGCGAAAGCTTCCTGAGATAAGAGCTGTGAAATGCGACTTGGTGTAAGGCCGGAGGCGGCCGCTGCCTGCTCAGGATAGACTCCTTGACCAAGTAATTCTAGCGCGCGAGATTCGGCCGCCGTGAGATCATTAAGAGAAGCTGCTGAGAGGGTGCTGGAGGACATAGCGATTGGGTGACTACTAATTTATGTGATGAGAAGAGGGTAATTGAGATTGCTGCTGACTACTTAATGTGGGGATCAGAAATTAAATAGGAAATAGGTAAAAAGTTTAGAGAAAAAATTTTAGTCTCTAAGGACAGGGACAGGCGCCAAAATTAAAAAAGGCCCCCACCCCCTCTCATTTATTTATCGCATTATTATCTATTAGTTAGTCTAGTCAATTGGATGCGCGGCCTTGCAGTCTTATGTTATATTATTACTGTTAGTTAATATGAGAGATAACATTTGTTTATTTAGTTTGCTATTAAAAGCATTTGTTATTTAATTTGCTAGAATATGGGATCCCTCATTGGCAGTTTGGCTCGCTGCCATTTTGCCAGGGAGCCAGGGAGCCAGTAAACCAGTATGCCAGTGACCCTCGGTACCCCCCCCTAGGCCCCCATTTCCACCCATATTATTAACTAACTTATCTCCCCATATACTCCACTAATTATCTATAGCCTATATAGGGAATATAATATAAGGGAGAGGTAGGTATATATTAATTTATTATTTAATTTTGATACCCCCTCTAAATACCCGCATCGGACATATGTTATATAGATTATCTCTCTCCTCTTTCCATTAGTTAGATTAGATGTTATATGCTCCCCCTGCTTAAGTTAGTTATTAGGTACTCTCACTAATTAGTGGATAGGTGAGGGATGAGGGGGCAGGGTGGGGCAGGGGGGTGGGCACTGGCTGATTGGCGTACTGGCTCGCTGCCAATCTGCCAATGGGGGAGCGCAAATTTTCTTCACTTAATTAAAAAATATTTCATCCACCCCCTTGACACGCGACCGCCCCTATGCTATAGTGAGAGTGTAGTATGAAATGTGACTCCCCTTGTCTCTCAATGTCTCGCGAAAGGAAACTTATCATGTCTCTGCGCTTGTCTCGCTTTATTCTTTTCTGTTTCGATGCTTGCATTCTCACTTTCTGTCTGATACAATTGTCTCGCGTTATTTAATTCATTCTCTCTGTAAAGGAAACTTATCATGTCTGCACAACTTCAAATTACCACTATTGCCCCCTCCGCTATGCAAGGCCAAGGCATCGCCAGTTTCAAGCCGCGCACCAAGGAAGGAATGCCTGAACGACCCGCTTGCCATATCGCATATAGTTACCCTGCTGAGCTTGCCTTAATCAATAATGATGAGCTACGCGCATTCTCTCTGCGAGCCTATGATTTTGCGATGGAAGAAGCGCTTAAGGCAGCAGTCCGGGAAGACAAGGCAGAATTTGCCCCATTGTCTCTCGCCGACTGTTTCCTTGCCACTAAGCGCGAATTCCTGCTTACTAAAGCTGATCTCACTAAATGGGCAGATACCTTCGCATTGCCGATCATTGCAAATGCAATTGCAGCAAAGGCCGGAGTACATCCAGAATCGCCTAAAGTCATTGCTAAATGCAAGGCATATAAGGATAGCATTCTCGCCTTGTCTGCCCGCACTCTCATGCAGCAGCAAGAAATTGACGCCCTTATCAAAGTCGCGGCTCTTGTCTCTGAGCAAGATAAGCAAGACGCCTATACAGACAATTTCGTGCAAGGCATCGCACGGAAACAAGAGCGGCTTAATGCTTGGCTCGCAGAAGGCAAGATTGATTCTGAGGCTGATCTGGATTTCTAAGGTAATCAATCATGAACCAATATAATTTTGATGACTGGCTTACAGACATTGAATACAAAGTCCTGCTAGAGCTTTACCACAATTTTTATGCGGCATTCGTATCATTGCCTGATTACATCAAAGACGCTTTTTATAAGCGCCTATACAGACAATTTCGTCCAAGGTATCGCCCGCAATTCTGAGTCAGTCAGACAGATAATTGCATAGACAATTATAAAAGCCAGTTAATTAAATTAGCTGGCTTTTCTGCTTTGTCTAGTCTCATTTAATTTTGACTTAGCTAGCAGAGACTGTAAAGCAAACCGGCGAAGCTGGGATCTCTCCAGTCTCCGCTTTAGTCTCCGCTTCAGTTTCTCTCAATTCAATATCTAGTCTAATCTAATGTAAAGGAAATTAAATTATGTCAGCATATGAAAGCCGCGTCAGGCTTTACGGCGCACAATTCGAGGATTCATTTTTCACACATAATCAGCTCTTTCATATCGCAGCTCTGCTAAGTGCCCGCCAGGAAATGGCCAGACTCTCCCGCTATAATGCCCTGGACACATGGGCATTTCTTAATTCTTTTGACATTGACAGAGTGATTACAGAACTGAAGCGACTGGAATTTATTGATGATGATCTGCATATCGCAAGAAACTGAAAGAAAGGAGAAAGCCATGATTAAGTTTTCCAATAAACTGCCCTGCGCTCAAACAGACTCTGATCTATACCCTAAATCAATGAAACACGGCCGATATGAGTTGCATCGTTTTATTTATATTTTCGATAATGATTGCAATGAATGGCTTGCATTTTTTAGTACAGAAGCAGAAGCACTAGCATTCATTGCAGCAAGATCGGATAAGTAAGCAATTTAAACAACAGAAGCAATAGCAAAGGAATCTATTATGAAATGCCTATGTCCCATTAGTGGGCTAACATGGAATGCAGAATATCTATCTGCTTCTCATACACAAGCACATCCATTCTTTAGCCTGCCTCTTAAAAAGCTGCCAGCATTTCTAAGTATCTGGCAAAGCGACCGCATGTCTCCAGAAGAAACCCATCTTCTCTTCACTCGTATGCTCTTAGATACAGAGCATGTCACATTTTCTTCTCCACTTTTCATTTCAGAATCTCTTCTGAATCTGGAAAATGCGCAAATGATTCGCCTAAGCAAACTGGCTTACAGCGGCGTTTTCCAAAAAGAGACAATTGATTTGCCCGGCTTTCTAGTTTCTAAATCCCAGCAAGATATCTCAGAACTAATAGAAATCTGGGAAACAGAATTGGAAGCTTATCGCGTCAGTTACATGGCCGCAAAACAGCAAACAGAAGTTAAAGTAATGCTCACTCGCGTACAAAGAGCATTCTCTAATCCAATAGCAAAGAACAGAAAACAAATAATTACTAGCTGGATGCTAAAGGTAATTTCATTACCTAATTTCCAGACAATCCATCCAGTCTCCAGAATCCAAGTAAATATCAGAGATTACTGGATAGAATTATTGCATAAAGCAATTGATGGCGATCCTATGCTTTCATATCCAGAAGCAGACATCGTAGAATTCAAGGATCACCTAGAAGAAAACTTGCCATTTAATTATGCGCAAGAATTCTCTCTTCTGGAAGAACTACGAGGAGCCATTTCTAGGAAGCAAAATTACTTCGGTTACTCTTTCTCAGACATTGATGATGCCTCCTATACAGTAGATAAAATCAAACCTACACTAAATAGGGCTGATTTTCCTTCTGTAGCTGCATTCATAGCAGCCATCAAAAACAGTCGCAACCATACCAAGTGAAATAAAGGAACCCATCATGTCTGCAAACCCTTCAAACCAAAATACTGAATACTTTCTGCATAGCTATTACAATAGCTTCCAAATGCCAGAACAGTTTTTCTCCAGATTGCAACACTATAAGCGCCTCAAGTGGGATGCCTCTTATTTCCTATATTGCTGGGACTACAACATTGGCACCAAATTAGCAGGTACAATCCAACGTTATATGCAATTGTATCATGTGCAATTTTGCAAGGGATGTAGCCTGCAGAAAATTAAAAATGCAGTAGCAGCAAATCCAGAAACTAAAGTAACACTTTCATTTCGTAAGGCGCAAGGATTGCCTGCATATGTATTGGTAGATTTCACTTCAGATACTTCTCCTTGCAGCGAGGAGAAATAAGGTGTCAATCAGAAAGCCGACAATATACGCTCATGATATTGATAACCATAAACTTGAGCGAGAGAAAAAGACAGCCAAAAGAATTTTAGTGCAGCAGGAAGGAGGCTCTTGTCTTACCTGCTGTAAAACTAAGCGAATTCGTGGCCAGCAATTACTTTGTGACCTGAAAAACAAAGTAGTTAAAGATTACAACTATTGCGAGAATTGGAAACTAAAATGAGCATCGGAATGAGTCCAGCACTAGCAGCATTGATGACTAAACTGAAAGAGAGACAGCGCGCTGATAATGCTAAGCTGAGCGAAGCGGACAGTGCAGTCTCCCCTGCAAAAGTTTTAAATATTCAGACAAGTGAATCAATAAGTGATCTACATAAGCAATCTCTATATCACCATCCAGTATCCGGACTGCCTCTTAATGAAAAGCAATCTGAATTCATCAATCTCGTATTACAAGGCCGCTCTTGTGTTCTTATCGGAGCAGCAGGCACAGGTAAAACATTCACAGTGCAAACTGCAATGCATGCGCTAATTCAAAGTGGCCTGGTGCCTAAGTATGAAAATGACGGACACAGTCACCTAAAGTATGCGCAACATGGCCTTATCATCAATGCTTTTACAAGGCGCGCAGTTGCAAATATCAGAAAAAATCTATCAGAAGATATTGCACCTAGCTGTCTTACTGTGCATGCCGCGCTCGAATTTCAGCCAGAATTCTTTGAAACCCTAGATCCAGTATCAGGAGAATTTAAGAATTCGATGAAATTCATTCCCACTCGTAACAAGCATCATCCACTCTCAGATACAATTCATTTCTGTATCATTGAAGAATCAAGTATGCTAGGCACTGATCTATTTGCCCAGCTTAAAGAAGCACTAGGGCCAAACACAATTTACATTTTCTTGGGAGACATACAACAATTGCCCCCTGTATTTGGTCCTGCAATTCTTGGATTTAAAATGATAGAATTGCCTGTAATCGAATTGACAGAAGTATATCGGCAAGCATTTGATTCTCCAATCATTTCTCTTGCACATAGAATTCTGTCAGGTAAGCCAATGCACCTAGCAGAGCTAGGAGAGTGGAATACTCGCTTTTCTGGGAAAGGCCTCCAGTTTCATCCGCTTAAAAAGCGCTTGCATCCAGAACATCTAATGCCTCGCATAGCTGCATTTTTTAAGTCAGAACTGGATAAGTCAAAATTCAATCCAGATACAGATGTAATCCTAATGCCATTTAATAAAGCATTAGGTACAATTGAATTAAATAAGGAGATCGCGCAACATCTTACAGAAAAGCGAGGAGTGCCCACTTATGAAATCATAGCAGGCTTCATGAAACACTATCTGGCAGTAGGTGATCGTGTATTGCATAATAAGGAAGATGCAGTCATTACTGAAATCAAGCCTAATAAAACTTATCTAGGTATCCCTTTCAGAAAAGAGTCAATGACTCTAAATCGCTGGGGATACGATACAGTCTCAGGCACATCGCTAGAAGATGAAGTATCAGCAGATGATTTTGATATGACTATTGCAGATGCAGACACTCTTCTGGCAATGCTAGAAAATGGCGAAGAGAGAGCAGAGCGAAAATATGATGCCTCACATATCATTTCTCTTGAAATGCTAGATGGCACAAAAGTAACTCTTGATAAAGCAGCAGAAGTAAATCAGCTGCTTCTTGCATATGCTCTCAC
>CAZHOZ010000001.1:13927-38322 GCA_964533895.1 uncultured Candidatus Saccharibacteria bacterium
CTGTGCATAAGTCTCAAGGATCTGAATGGCGAAAAGTATATTGTGTATTTCATCAATCACATAATACAATGATTGCCCGCGAGCTTATCTATACAGCAGTAACTCGTGCAAGAGAAGAGCTATACATTATCTGTGAGCCGGATACATTTGTAAAAGGAATTGTCTCTCAGAAAGTTCCGGGCAATTGTCTGGCAGATAAGATTGAACACTTTAAAGGCAAACTTGACAGGAAGGAGTACTAGGAAATGATCTCAACTAAATCAACACTTCTCCTAACTCTGCTCTTATCTGGTTGTGCAAGCCATGCGCCATTTCATATAGGAGAAACTTGCACTCGCTGGATTGCTCCGGAAAAAGTAACATATAGTCCAGCAATGCTAGGGAATGTATTAGTTATGATTCCTGATGTTGATCCTGTCTGTGAAAAGTGGATTCCTAAAGAAAAGAAATTGCCTGAGCAATCCCCACATTAAATAATAAGAAACTGACCCCATTGACACAGAGAGAAAAGTATGGCATAATACGCTCTCACGCTGACAGGAAGGCAGCGATCTATCCTTCCTAAATCCTAATCCAATTGGAGAATTACACAATGAACTACAATCAAGTCGAAGCTAGCATCAATTTCCGTACTGTCAAAACGACTGATCCGGAAACTAATGAAGTTACTGAAACTAAGCGCGAAAGCATTAAGCTGCAAGTTCCCGTTCCTACTTGGGAACAAGTAGTTGAAATTATCAATGCCGGCCAAGCAGAAGATGCAGATGAAGTTGCTCGTAATAATCTGCAACTGCTGCAAGATGCAATGTTCAATGTTGTCTATGAACAAGCTGTCTCACTGGCTAAAGAAAATACCTCTCTTTCTTCTGCCAATTTCCCTTACGAAGAACTGGCTTGGGATAAGATTGCAAATGCTCCGGAAGCCGAACGCAAGAGCCGTGGCATTAGCAAGGAAGAGTGGGCTGACTTTGCAGAAGATTATCTGGAAGCCATGCCTGCAATTACTGGTAAAGATGCAGAGCGTATCAAGCGCGCTGTTGCAGTGTTCGTTTATAAGTTTGCTCCTATCAAGGCAGACAAGAAAGCGATTGCTGTCCTGCGTGACCAACTAGTTACCTACGCTGAAAATGCAGCCAATGCTGGTAACTTCTTCAAGGTAATCGAATTCCTGATTAAGAAGGCCGATGCACTGATCGCTGCAGATGTTGTTTCTGCAGATGATTTCTAATTAGCACTGCCTAATTAGATTTTTAGTAGCCATTCATAGGTTTAATGCTAACTGATGAGTGGCTACACTAAAGTCTAACTGGCACTAGAAAGGAATATAAAATGGCCAGAACACCTAGTGCCATGAGAATGTATATGCCGATCTGGCAAGCACTAAAGAAGCATAATACAGTCACTGTGACGGCCCCGCCCAATAAGCATAAGCGAATCATCAAGGCAGTCATTAAAGAGAAGTGGCTAGACACAGCCTACAATAATAAAGAAGGTTGGCGTAAGCGCTTCTTGCATTATCACACTCATGAAAATCATATCACATTCAGTCTAAATTATAGACTGACTGACCTAATGGCGAAAGACCTGTAGGAAAAAGAAAGGGAAATAGAAATGCTTGATCAAATCAAAATGAATATTGCAGAACTTGAGACAGCTCTCTTGTCTGCCCATCCAGAAATGCCAGTGCTTCTGCAAAAAATTCATAAGAAACTACAAGATGATCCTGATGTAGTAACTCTTCTTGATGAAAGTGAAATTGAGGTAATCATCAATGGCCTTAAGTCAGTCACAAATACAGAGCTTACTGCACCCAAAACAAAAGCTAAGGCAGCCAAGCCCCCAAGCGCAAGTAAGCGGCTCGCAAACTTACTTTCAAGCAGCGGAGTTAGCGCAGAAGACTTCTGACTTAGTTAAATTAAGTGAAGAAAAACAAAATCATCTACGTCGCGCATGTCTCCTGCTCTTTCTTACAAGAGATATCTCATTCACAGATTTCAAACAATTCTCTGAATGGTTAGGCGGATATCAGAATGTATTGCCAGCACAGCGCACACTTAATGAACGACTAATGCAACAGTTGGTAGCAATCTTTGGTTGGAAACACACAGTTGCTAAGTCCTATTTCATACCAAACTATGAAGAGCGATATCAATTAGCTGCACTGTACTCTCTTCTGCAAGGAGACTAGATTCAAATGAATGAAATTGACATTCGCCTTAACCAACTCAGTTACTCTTCTCTTCTCACTCTCCACTCCTGTCCTAGGAAATTCCAGCTAGATAGACTGCAAGCACCGCGGCCAGAGAATGATGCTTCCAGCAGTGTGACATTTGCTTTCGGTCATGCAGTAGGACAAGGTATTCAGTCTGTAATGGAAGGAAAGACAGAGTCCCAAGTTCTCTTAGATATGTTTCTTATCTGGGAAGCTGATTTACTAGCCGCTAATGATAAGCAAAACAAATCATTCTGGTCGGCAGTAATTGCAGTACAGAAATTCATGGCCATGCGGGAGCAAGGCTATCTGTCTGAGTGGGAGCTGGTCTATATAGATGGAAAGCCTGCCTGTGAGCTTAGCTTTCTCATCCATTTGCCAGATGGCTTTAAACTGCGTGGCTTTGTAGATGCAGTATTGCGTAATAAACTGACTGGCGAAATCATGGTACTGGAACTCAAAACTACTTCCAGCTATGCAGTCAATGCAGCCACATATAAGAATAGCGCGCAGGCAATCGGATACTCAGTAGTTTTAGATCACCTGTTTCCTGAACTCTCTAGCTACGAAGTCCTGTATCTAGTATTCAAAACTAAGACTGCTGAATACGAGCAACTGCTTTTCACTAAGTCTTATTTCCAGCGTGCTCTTTGGATTCGAGAATTGCTTCTGGATGTAGAGTTAATCAAGATGTATGAAGAAGCTGGCATCTATCCGATGCACGGAGAGTCTTGCTATAACTTTTTCAGGGAGTGCGAATACATTTATACATGTACTCTAAGTACAGATAAGCTGACAGATAAGCTGACAGAAGAACAGAAGGAAAAGATTTTAGAAAGTCACACAGATTATCAAATTCATATTACATTGAATGATTTGATTCTTTCTCAACTCAGTAAGGGACATTAAGGAGATTGCTATGACTTGTAATTCAGAACAACAGACAGTAAATAGGCAGTATGTGTTAATTGCTACTGGAGAGTATTCAGACTATTCGCTTACTGCCTTTCGCATACTGAAGCCATTTACTTTCAAGGAGGCTTACAGAGAGTTGCTCAAACAATTCATTCCAGATGATTGGAAAGAAGATCCTACCACAGAAGATTTTATTGCTTTCTTGAACAAAGCAGGTTATATTGAAGATGCTGATGAGTTAATTGAGTTCCATATTGGAAGCTATGGGTGGGTTAAGATGGATGAAGAGCAAATAAATATTCTGTGCGTACCATAAAGGAAACTGAAAAATGAAACTGTCTAATGCAGCGCCCAGCAAAGCCAAACGAGTTCTTATCTATGGCGAATCAATGACAGGCAAGACAACTCTTGTAGGTACTCTTGCTTCTAAATACAAGCTTCTCTATTTCGATCTGGAGGCAGGCTATGAATCATTGCTTAAATTGCCTGAGAGCTCAAAAGAAAATATTGAGCTTATCCAAATTCCAGACAGCAAAATCTACCCAATCGCAATTGAAACACTCCTAAAAGTTTTCACAGGTAAAGAAGTCTTTATCTGTGAAGAGCATGGAAAAGTAAATTGTCCTCTTTGCAGGAAAGAATCCAAAGCAGAGACTCGCATCTGCCTTTCTGAATTAAATACAGATACTGTAGTAGTAATTGATTCTCTTACTCAGCTTTCTGCAAGTACAATCAATTTCCTCATGAAAGATAAAGAGGATACTGCGAAACCTGAGTGGGAAATCTACCGAGCACAAGGCGCCCTGCTAGAAAAGATCCTATCCAGTATGCAGCAGTCTCGCCATCATATTGTCTGTATCTCTCACGTAGTAGAAAGTCAGCAAGAAGATGGCAAGACTAAGCTATTTCCTGTTTGTGGCACTAGCAATTTCTCTCGCAATTGTCCGCGCTTTTTTGATGACGTAGTTTATCTTGAGCTAAAGAATAAAAAGCATGTGGCCACTTGCAGTACCACTTATGCAAACAATATTACAGCAGGTAGCCGGCTAGGTCACAGTATTGGAGAGGATATGAATCTGTTAAGTCTGTTTTCAGACCCAGTTTTAACAGGTGAAAACAAGAGGCAACTGCCTGAGCCAACGCAAGGACAGAAAGCAGTAAGTGCTTTGTCTAATCTAATTAAGAAAGCCTAGAGAGTAGATTATTATGATTTATAAAGGAGCAATTTTTGGACGACTTACGGTAATCGAACATGTATGCAGCAGAGACAAAAATGGATCTCGTTATTGGCTTTGTACATGCAAGTGCGGTAATACTGAAAGTGTATTAGAGCGTAAATTACTACGATCTGTAGGTATTGTACGCTGTTCTAAATGCCCTTCAAGAGCGACACATCCAGAGTTAGATGTATTGACCTCAGCAATACAGCGTTGTCACAATCCTGATGATAAATCTTATTCCAATTACGGAGAAAGAGGCATCACAGTCTGTGAGCGGTGGAGAGCTGATAGTATAAACTTCTTATTGGATATGGGACGCAGACCTAGTAATGCACATACACTAGAACGCTTAGATAACTCACAAGGGTATTCTAAAGAGAACTGTAAATGGGCAACAAGGCAAGAGCAGAACTGTAACACACGTGCAGTTTACTACAGCAACGGGCGTGTTCAGGTAATGATACACGGAAGTAGTGTATATGCAGAGGTAGCAAATAGGGAAGAGGCTGAAAAATTTATAAAATTTTTTAAGTCCCTTCAAAAATCATTAATTAAGTAATTTTTATGTAAAGGAATTAATCATGTCTGATCAAAATTTTGACGCTATTTTGAATGTTTCGCTCGATGATCTAGCAGATCTGCCTGAGTTCGCTTCTTTCCCTGCAGGCGTACATCGCTGCACTGTTAGTATGGAAAAGAAAGAAATCAACTCCAAGCTTGCAATTGAAGTAAAGCTGACTGGTATTGAGACTGTTGAACTCAGCAAGCCAGACGAAGATAAGCCGATCACTACTGGCCAAGTTTCCAGCGCGGCTTTCTTCCTGGATAACGAGTTTGGTCAGGGCGCATTTAAGAAGCTTGTGGCTCCTCTGGCCGCTGCGCTTGGCGTATCTTCTTTGCGTGACATCATTGATGCTTGCGCAGGTACAGAAGTTGAGGCAGTGACTGCTTATCGTCAAGGTAAAGCTAAGCCGGGTGAGACTGAGCGTCCTGTCTATTTCGAGATCAAGAAGCTGATCGTAGTCTGATTTAGATTTCTTACAGGAGTCATTAGGTAATTTCTTGTAGCTAAGAGTTATCTAGTGACTCTCAGTAAGTAATTTAATTTTTAGTGCAAAGAGGAGAACGGAAAATGAAAAAACTACTGATCACTGCTGTTATCGGTCAGGGTGACACGCGGGAAGAGCTGGACTCACTTCTGGAGGTGCTAACAACATGATCAAAATCAAAACCGCAGACGCTATCGGCCCCGCGTTGGATTGGCTGGTGGCGAAGTGCGACGTTGGTAACGACTGTCGGGATGGACGGCCGCTTTATTACTCGCACCCGAACAATCCGAAACTAATTTGCCGGGTTACACATAACCACGATGTCAACCCGAAGGGTTACGAGCTGTGCCGCTACTCAACCGACTGGTCACAAGGCGGGCCGATCATTGAGCGAGGAAGGATTACCGTCTATCCAGACTACATAGACGCGACAACCGAATCAGGCAAAGAGATAACCATTGAAAACGGGTGGAAGGCACACAGTACACCTCGCCGTTACTGGATGACACCAAGAGGTAACGCGTCTGGCCCCACACCTCTGATCGCTGCCATGCGCTGCTACGTTACCAGCAAGTTGGGCGATGAAGTCGAAGTATCGGAGGAGTTGCTATGAGAACGCCGACACTGACCCAACTCCCTAACGACGCTGTTTCGGTTGGATACAAAACCATAGGGCGCTTCCAATACGAACAGGTGTTCCGAAGCGAAAGCGCCAACTTCGAGGGCACGGAGTATGAGTTTCTGGAAGCCGGACACGCTTACGCCTACGTGCAGATCGATAAATACACTCGCGTCGTCGTGGAGGTGTAACTGCCACAGAGTTTTGTGCTACCTCACTGCTTCCTGGAAGTGAAGTTGCGACACAGCGTGAATACAACAACGCCACCATCACCGAAGCACTGGAGAACGGAAAATGAACCGCACAAAAGAGGAATGGGCATCGTGGTTGCCGTTTGAACATTCCGAAATCATTGCACAGCAAGACATCGCCGAACTGTGGGCGAAGGTGGAAGCACTTGCGCGAGAGCTATTTGAAGCAAAACAAGATGCACGCAACGCCCGTGACCTTGAGAAAGAAAACGCTAAGCGTTTGGCATGGTGGCAGGATCAATTTTCATCAATGAACGGAGACCAAACTATAAAGGTCGCAGAGCGACTTGCGACCCTTGAGGCCGAGTGCAACGCACTCCGGGCGCAGGTTGCTGAATTCGAGCGCGTGCGAGATAACGCGGACGCAGAAGCAAGAACAGTAGCGCGAGGTCATGACACTGAGGAGCAAACCAAATGACCACAAACCTGATTGAAGTGATGGAACAAAAGCCCGAGTACAACTGGATGGATGAAGCTCGACAAATTGCTGCACAAGCTTGGTGTGACCCCGAGAACAGCCACAAGGAAATAGACGCCGCTTTGTGTGAGTCTTTGGCTCGTCGCATTGCTGCATGGATGCAAACAGGAGCGCAGCATGCAAAGAACGAGGCATTTTGGAAGAAGAAGTTTGACGAACTCACCGCCGCACAGGAGGCACAGACATGAATACCGCTAGTTGGATTGCGCTATGCGTAATAGCTTTCTTTCTCGGAAAAGCCTCAATCGCCCAAGAGTGTAAGGAAAATCACCGCTTCTACTTCGGCGAGGGGTTTGAGTGTAAAGCACAGCAGCCAAAGGAGAGCAGCAATGGATAAGTGGGATGAACTGGCGAAGCACTTAGTTTCAACATATTCAATTTCGTCTTCCGATGTTAAAAGTGTAATCAGAGATTGCTGCGCTGAGTGGGAAAAACAGCAACCCACCGAGTCTCGCGCAGAGATTGAAGCTATCGTAGAGCTTAATCACGCTCAGTGGCAGGCACTTGAAAACGTACGCCTGCTAGCCGCTAGATACAGAAACGAAGAATGGGCGAACCACATGCTTAGATTCTGCGCTATAGCAGAAGTAACAGTAAATGCAATTCATCGCTCTCAATGCGCCAGCAAACCTACCGCCACGAACTTTGAACAAGTGCGCGCTAGTAAAGATTCTTCCTCAAACATTAACCAATCCAGCGAGCAAGGAAAGGTTGAGCAGGATGCAGCGCGAATAGACACACCAGGGGAGATGGACGCTGCATTTGAGCATTGGTACAGAACTAAATTTAAACCGGCAATGGAACGAGGACAGTTTGATAAGTACGTAGCTAGACAGGCGTGGTTTGCTGCCATGCTCAACGACGCGAAGGAGGGGAAGAGATAATGGGACAAGCTAAACAGCGTGGTACGTTCGAGCAGCGCAAAGAACTCGCAGTAAAAGAGCGGGCTAGGGTTGCGCAAGTAAAAGCTAATCTAATTTCTCGACGAGCATCCCCTAAGCATACAACAATGATAACACAACTATGGGGTTACTTGCAGGGGCAAAGCTATGACCACACAATTTATTATAGAAGAAATCCGCACCTTGACAGAGCGGGCAATACAACGGATCGGCGCAGCGGAACGACTGGCGGTGCCCTGGGTGGCGCCTACAGAGAAAGCATGAAAAAATGAAATTCAATTATCAACTCCTAACTCCCTGCGAACAGCGGATAGTAAAAGTTCTTGCCGCTCACACCGATGAGTGGCTTTCTGCAAAGCAGTTGGCTGAGCTAGCCTCTGTCTCTCTGCAGACGGCCAGAAAGAAATCACTGTGGTATAAACTAGAGTCTTACGGACTTGTACGTAGACAATACTTTTTAGCGCAGCCTAACATATGCTATAGCTATTATGGCTATAAGCTATATACAGATATTGTATTGATCAACTCTCAAGGAGCAGTCTATGAAATTCCGAATCTCAGTAAGCAAAGAAAATCTTGAGTGGATTGTTTCTCAGCCAGAGTGTCCAGAGGATTTATTTAAGATTGTCAATCTAGCTCTCTTTAAGGTAGGCTCAGGGCTTCTCAAGCCCGCGTTTGAAATCAAGCAATCCTCTGAGCAACAGACAGCAGAGCAGCAAGAGCAAGCGTATCGCTATGTGAATGATCTAATGACTGAGGAAGAGGCAGCGGCCTATGAAGCTGCTAATGATATATGAAGAAACTTCTCTTAATCCATACCTTTCAAGACAAGCCGTACCTTCCTCGCTTTAAAGAGTGCTTGGGGGCTACGGCTTGTTTGCTTTTTGGCGAAACAATTAGCAGTCGCACAGAAATCATCCGACTAGCAGAGCGCGCACAGACGCCACAAATTCTTTGTACCTCTGCTGCAATACTTAAGATACTTCTCAACACAGACGGCGTAAAGAATCCTTCGCTAGATAATTACGCTGGCTCTATGTTTAATCTGCATAGTGAAAAGCTAGGTAAGCTAGAGATTCTTTTCCTTAATCCGCTTGAGCACCTTGTCTCAGTCTCTTATGGAAAATTCATTCTCCGCCGTTACTTGAGTAAATTTATTTCTCCTGAATTGTGGTTGCCTGCACCTGAATTTATTTGGACAGAATTAGATGAAACGAATTTCTCACAAATTCTAGCTTCTTATACTACTGCAAATCTAATTGCACTAGATATCGAGACAGGTAAAGAACCTTATATTCACATTACAGAAGTAGGTTACACAGCAGTCTGGCTATCAGCAGAAGGAAAAGTAAAAACACATAGCTGTGTAATCACACTAGACAGCGTGTCTAAGTTAGCTATGGTCCGACAACTCAATCAGCTTCCTGCTGCAAAGGTGATGCAAAATGGAAAATATGATTCGGCGTATCTCAGTAGATACAACGCAGTCCCGCACAATTATCTCTGGGACACTGCTACACTCATGCATTGCTGGTACTCCGAACTTCCAAAAGATCTTGGATTTCTTGGGGCATTCTTCTCCCGGAATGCAATGTACTGGAAGGATCTCAGCAAATCAGGTAACAGGAGAGATCAACTTCTGTATAACTGTAAGGACACGTATACAACAGCGCTCGCTTTTCTGCAAATTATGGCGGAAATTCCGGCATTTGCCCGTAACAATTATCTCCAAGAATTCCCGCTAATCTTTCCCTGCCACATGTCAGAAATGACAGGCATCAAGAGAGATATGTCTGAGCTTTCTATTGCCTGTGCAGATCAGAAAGAGATTATAGCCAGAGAGCAGCAGCAACTTAATAAAATGCTAGGCGCTGACTTCAATGTTAATAGCCCAGTAGCAATGAAAAAGCTATTAGTAATTCTAGGTTGCAAAGACTTAGAAAGCGCAGATGAAAAAAATCTGCAGAAAGCAATGTACAGGCACCCACTTAATAGCTTCTTGCTAGGTAAAGTAATCAAGATTCGTAAAGCAAGAAAGCTTGTTAGTACCTATCTTACAGAAGGGAAAGAATTCAATGGACGCATCTTATACGCTCTCAATCCGCATGGAACAGACACCGGACGGCTTGCTTCTAAGGAACACCATTTTTGGTGCGGACTCCAAGTCCAAAATATTCCAAGAGGAAATGCTGTTAAGCGAACACTGGCTGCAGACCAAGGATTTAGACTTGCTGAATGCGATTTGGAGCAAGCAGAATCAAGAGACACTGCCTTTATCTCAGGAGACGAGAATCTCATTGTCGCCGTCACAGGCGAAAGAGATTTTCATTCAGTCAACGCAAGTGCGTTTTTTGGAGTGCCTTACGAAAGTATTTACGACCAGCGTCTAGGAAAGACAATTGATAAGGCACTGAGAGATCTAGCAAAGCGAGTCAATCACGGCGCTAATTATCTGATGGGTCCGCAGGTTCTCATTGATACAATGGGCCTAGAGAAGATATATGAAGCAAAGCGGCTTCTCAAACTCCCGAGACTCTATCTGCCAAAACAGGTGGCAGAATATTTGCTTTCTCAATTTCATTCTGTCTATCCAAAGCTCTCAAAAGTTTTCTATCCGGGAGTTACAGCTGAAGTAATTAAAACTAGGATGCTCTCTAGCAAAGCAGTGCATGCAGCCAAGTATCAGGCAACTGAGAAAGGCTGGACTCGTTACTGCTTTGGGCACCCGGATAAAAATAAAAGAGACCTTAATGGATACGTAGCTCATGTCCCGCAAAGTCTCAATGCAATGACTCTCAATAAAGCATTCATGCAAGTGTTTTACGATCTAGCTTTTAAGCCTGAATTCAAACTTCTCTGTCAAATCCACGATTCCATTCTCTTTCAATTTAAAGAAGGTCACGAATACTTAAAGGATGAAGTACAAAAGAGAATGGAAATACCAGTTACCATCACTGGCTATGATGGCAAGACAAGAACATTCACTGTTCCAGCAGCAGTAAAAGCAGGAAAGGATGGAAATGGATCACGACGCTGGAGTGAAACTGAATAGGCAGCCGCCCAATTTTATAGACTCTTATCTGCATTACATAGGCCACTCAGAGTCTCCAACCACATTCCAGCGCTGGAGTATTATCTCAGCACTAGGAGCGTGGTTGGGGAAACGCTTTTATCTTAAGCATGGTCATTCACAAATCAACAGCAATATGTATGTAATGCTAATGGGTGCTGCCGGAACAAGAAAGAGTACAGCAATTAAAGTAGCCAGTAAGCTTCTCAAGAAAGCTGGCTACAGTACTTTCTCTAGCAGTAAATGCAGTAAAGAGCAGTTCCTAGTTGATCTAGCAGCAACAGGCCAGAAAGACTCCGAGGGAGATTACGATGCGATACTAGATAAGAATCTGTGGGGGGACGATGCTGCGGAAGAAAGCAGTATGGGAGATTGTGAGATATTTGTCAATCCGGACGAATTCAATGATTTCGTAGGACTTAATAACATTGAATTCCTGTCTCTTCTTGGCTCTCTCTGGGATTGGTCTGGCAGTTATACTCACAGCAAGTTAACAAGTAAATCAGTCTTTGTCAAAGATCCCTGTGTAAGTATTCTTGCAGGTAATACAAGCACTGGATTTTCTCTTGCCTTTCCTAAGGAAGCAATAGGACAAGGAATCTTTTCCAGATTGCTTTTGATTCACGGAGAGTCCAACGGAAATAAGATTGCATTTCCTAAGCCGCCTAAAGAGGAGGCCACGGCCGCCCTCGTTCAATGCTTATTGCAGATTCGTGCAGTAGCACAAGGGGAGGCAGAGCTTGCAGCAGATGCTAAAGAACTGCTTGAGGAAATCTATCAGACTTGGAGACCGATTGATGATACTCGCTTTGATTCTTATTCTAATCGTCGCTTCACTCATTTACTTAAACTTTGTCTTATTCACACAGCAGCTAGAAAAGATAGATGTATTACTGCTGGTGATGTTAGACTTGCTAATACTGTGCTTAGTCACGCTGAGCATTCTATGGCTAAGGCGTTGGGAGAATTTGGAGCCAGTCAAAAGTCTGACGTAACTAATAAGATAATGGTATTGCTCACCAATACACTGACACCGCTCACATTCAAGGATATTTGGAAGCATGTAATCAATGATGTAAATACTGCCTCAGATTTGAGAGGCATACTGGAGAATCTTATCTTCGCCGATAAGATCATGAAAGTAACTGGATCACAAGGCTATCTAGCTAGACGTGTATTGATAGCTGAAAGATCAAAAGACAGGACAGTGGATTTTTCTTTACTAACAGCAGCTGAAAGGGAGTATTTAGCATGACAGTGTTATCAGGGCAACAAATCGCAGAGCATATTGACGAAGTAAATCTAGTAGAAAATTGGCAACCGGGTGCAGTCAATGCGGCCAGTCTTGATATCCATCTGGGTCATATCATTCTTAAGGAAATTCCTCCAGATGAACTGCGACAGGGGCGGCCCAAGATTATCTCTTTAGCTAAGCGAGATAAGATGTGTATGCAGGAAATCAATATTACTAACGGCAGGTATGTGCTGCGGCCCGGCGAGTTCATTTTAGCTCAGTCAATTGAAGTATTCAGTCTGCCCAATAATATCAGTGCAGAATACAAATTAAAGAGTAGCATGGCGCGCATTGGCCTAGAGCACCTTAATGCAGGCTGGTGTGATGCAGGATGGCACGGCTCTGTGCTTACACTTGAATTGCGTAACATGTCTACTTATCATGACATTGAAATCTGTCACGGCGATGCAATCGGCCAAATGATTTTCTACAGGCATGATGCGGCCCCTGCTCATCTTAGTTATGCTGCCAAGGGAAATTACAACGGCAATAGGCTAGTGCAGCAAGCAGGTTTTAATTCTACTAATCTAGTAAAGACTGAGGACGCCTGAAATGAATGTGATGCTTGATATCGAAACAACGGGAGTGGAGCCGGGGTGCTGCATTCTTTCCATTGGCGCTGTTCCTTTTCTTACGGATTCTCCAGTAGAATATTTTTACGAGCGAATCTCCCATCAATCTTCGCTACGCGCAGGGTTCGCTGATAACCCAGACACTATTAGCTGGTGGGATAAACAGAAACCCGAGATGCAAGATGAGGCTTTTGGAGGAGTTCTTTCGATTCACAGAGTATTGGAATCTTTTTGTTCTTATTTGAATGCCTTGGGAGATCCCCGCGACATTCATGTATGGGGAAACGGAAAAGATTTTGATAACATCATTGTCGCTCACACCCTTAAAAAGTTACATCTTAAACAGCCTTGGCACTATAGAAATAATTGGTGCTACAGAGATTTTGTAAAACTTTTTCCTCTTGTCCCTAAGCCAGACAATCTTAATTTGCATAACGCCTTAGAGGATGCTAAGACGCAAGCACGCCATATGGAGCTTACAGTAGGTATTCTTAAACAAAAAGGAATTATCAATGAATATCCAATTCTTCCCACCTAAGTTACTTGCCTTACAAGAGGAGTTATCTAAACACGATGATGTTATGCAGGCCTTATCTGTGTGTGAAGATAAATCTATGGGAGGCATCCTCGCAGCGCTATGCACAATTTTCGATATTGTAATCGATGGCTTTCTGGATCAAGAGCAAGTAGAACTTCTTGCAGAGCAGCTTACTAAAGAGCTATATCAGAAGCGCACATTGATTATTACCTTGCACTAATCTCTTTTCGAAAAGTAGATAAAAGAAAACCCAAGCAGTCTCAAGGCAATTAAGCTTTGAGACCCTTGGGTTTTTTTATTGTTACATCCAGTCTAAAGTCTTTTCAACAGCGTTCCACTGCCTGACAACAGGATAAGCCCACTTGCTGGAAGTTCAAGTCCGATCAATATCTCGCCTGTTGCTGTGTTGAGAAATTTAATCGTACTCGCAGGCGCGGCCCCGCTCCAAACCATTGTCGCAGAATTGCCTTGCACTGCATAATTACCTGTAGCGCCGCTTAGATTTCTATTTAATCTAAGTGATGCCACTGTTCCAGCATAGTTATAAATTCCTGCGGAGCCAAGAAGCGTATGGCCTACTGATAAACTGGCAGCATTTCCTACGATTGCATAAGAGCCTACAGCTCCGCTCAATTTAACATTGAGCTTCAGTGTAGCATTGCGCCCGGTTACTGCATAGTTACCTACGGCGCCACTTAGAGAATAGGCAAGACCGCCAGCGCCCGGAGTATAAGTAAGAGTAGCTGCAAATCCACTGCTAGAATAAGTGCCCGCAGATCCACCCAACTTACGTCCGTATGTCAGATCAGCAGTTAGTCCAGTGCAGCTATAGTTACCTACTGCCCCAGATAACTGCCTAGTAAATATAAAGGAGGCCGCCTTACCTATGACTGCATAAGATCCAGCAGTACCTGACAGGCTGTAATTAACTTGACCCGAAGCAGCAGGAAAGAATAAGTCAGCTACAGGAGCCGGCCTAAGGAAAGGAGCTCCGAGCAGTCTGCCCTGTTGCCACTTACTTAACCAAGCACTCTTAAAAGGATATCTTCCTTGCCCGTTCATTTAAGCTTCCTAACCTTGTGTATAAACAAGTTGACCGTTGACAGCAGGAGTAGTAGAGCCAGCAGGAAGAAAGATAAGAAAAGGCACAGTGTCATCAAACATTCGAGGAAATGAAGCAGATACAGCATCGATGGATAAGGTACTAAAAGTGCTAGGAATTTCCAGCGCAGCAAGAATTCTATAAGCGACTAGACTGGCTGCCCCTGAAGTCCAAGTTGCAGAGAAAGTAAAGCTTTGAATGCTCTGTACTCCAGTGTCTCCTGCAGCTAGTCCCAGCGGAAAGAAAGATCCTATAGGAGTGCTAGCAACTGTATTAAGAATACCTGCCCCTACCTTACTTCCGACTCCTGCGCTATTGGTATAGGTCATACTTAGCAAAGGAGTGCCTGCACCAGTAGCTGTAGTAATCTCAAGACCAATCAATACATCCTCTCCACTGACTGCACCATTAGCGTCTCTAGCAGGAAATGCTACAGAGTTAACAGTTTGTGCAGTGATAGTAGTAAGAGAAAGTCCTGAATTATGCCACAGGCGATCACACAGCAACAGAGTACCAGCATTATTTGCAGATGCCTGTAGCCTAGAGAGATAAGAATTACCTGAGGCTGGATTAGTCCAGGCAAGTTGTCCGGCATAGCTAGTCAGTGCAGCGCCGGCCAGTCCAGGAGTAGGGGCAGCTGCTGCGGCAGGATATCCAGAAGCATAAAATAATGAGAATGCTCTCCCAGCTCCGCCCCCTGTTCCCATAGATTTATGGAATAGTACAGGAGGCCGTGCCCCACTATTTACTCCAGCGAGTGTAGTAATAGCCATGATTAGCCGTCCGCATAAGATACTTCAGCAAAGATATTGCTGGTAGTAGTGGTACTAGGAATAAATAGCAGGAAAGGTACTGTGTTAGCAAACAGTTCAGGGAAGCCTCCAGTCAAAGCATCAATAGCATTTCCTGTATTATTATTGTTAAGCTCAAGAGCAGCAAGAATACGGTAAGCCACTAGATGCACAGTACCAGAAGTCCAGGTTGCAGACTGCTTATAGGTCTGAATACTCTGCACACCTACATCACCTGCTTGCAATCCAATCGGAAAAAAAGAGCCGACAGCAGAAGTAGCTCCAGTTGCTACTGTATTAACACCAGACCGCCCAGCAGTGCCTGCACTATTAGTATAAGAAAGAGTAAGCGTAGGAGTGCCTGCGCCTGTAGCAGCGCTGACTTCCAAACCGATTAATACATCCTCTCCATTGATAGAGGCATTAGAGTCTCTTGCTGGCCACGCTGCGCTGTTAACAGTCTGTGCAGCGGTACTGGTGATAGTAATACCGCTATTGTGCCATAGGCGATCACAGAGAAGCAGTGTTCCACTAATAGTGGCCTGACCCAAAAAGCGAGATAGATAACGCTTACCTGCAGCAATACTGGGAAAAGGAATCTGACCTGAATAGCTAGTCAATGCTGCTCCTGCCATACCTGGACTGGGAGCTACAGCTGCTCCAGGAATCCCCGCAGTATAGAAAGGGGAAAAAGGACGCCCAGCTGTAAGGGTTCCGCTAAGCGCTTTATAGTAAGGCTTTGGAGGCTTAGCACCTGCAATAATGCCATCAATAGTTGTAATAGCCATCAAACTTTCTCCAAGTAACTGGGAGCAAAATCAACTCCATTTATATTTATTGATTCTCCAGACACACTATTGATTTCATAAGTATCTGGATAGGCGGCGTCAAAAGGAGCGAGCACTCGGACGGTATCTCCTACTGAAAATCCATCAAGAGTCTGATTAGGAATTACTGCAGGCTGCCCCAAAATATCTGAGGCAACCCTACCAGCATCCAGAAGACCAGCTTGTTCAAGTCCAATAAGGCCTTCAATTACTTCTTGATTCTCTGTATCAATACAAGTTCCATCAGCCTCAGGAGTAGCTGCATTAAATTTAGCCAGCCATACCTCTACAGCTACTGACACCTTAGCAGCAGAAAAGATGCGCCCCAACTCAGTGTCAGTAAATCTATTCATAAATGCAAGCCTAGAGTAGCGCATCTCAATTACCTCTTTTAGATATTGATTACACCGTTGGTAGGATCTGGAGTAAATGTGAATGTATCTGCATTCGTACCATTCATTACCACATTTGAACCATAATCCCAATAACCCATAACTTGGTTAGTAGTCTTATTTACCAGTGCAACGTAGCGGAAAGTAAAGCCGCCGCCAGATGCAGTCCACACAGCAGGGGCGGCAAGAATTAACTTATACACACCAGCAGATTCCGCACTAGATGTAGTTGCTACGTTAGCACCACCTGCAGTATAGCCACCAGCAGTTGCCAAATCAGTAGTGCCAGCAGTAAAGGAAAGTCCAGGAACAGTAGCACATAAAGCAAATGCCCACTGATCTGTGCCAGCATTTACTCCTTCTGCCAGAGCTTCGCGAGAGCCAGCGACAATATTATAAGTAGCCATCTTGTAATTTCCCTATCAGGAGTGAATTAAAAAATCGGAGGCAAATCAGCCAATTCAAGCTGACCGCTATAAGTTACAGGACTGGTCACATCAGCTTGCACCTCTGAGTCAGAGCCGTCATCGCCCGCATCATCTGCCATTTCCATTTCGAGTAGCATATCAAGTTTAGCTTCGATGCGCCCTTGATTCTTAATGATTTCATACAAAACAGGATCTTGCATTTTATCTCTCCAATTAGATATAAGTAAGAGAGGCCCTATCTGCCCAGACTGAGTTCCAAGCAGTATTGCCTCCTGCAAAAGCAATCTTAGTTATAGTTCCGGTTACAGTAATTCGGGTGATTCTCCAAATAGCTTTGGTTTCATCTGCGCCAGGCGCCGACTCCCCAATATAAATAAGATTGGCTGAAACTTCATCTACTACCAGAGCTCTACTCATTAGCCATATCCTCCAATCTGTAGCCACCCATGATAACCTGCATATTCTGTGCTATTGGATTCTTCAGGTCAGCGGCCAATTGATTAGCGGTAGATACTTTAGCAGATTTCATTTGGCGCATCATGAATTTAGTGAACTGCTCCTGCTTTCCCCCTCGCGCTACATACTCACGCATGAAACCGTTCAGAGATTCTTGATCTAAACTATCGGTTTGGATCTTAGTCTTAATAGCTTCTCCCAACAGATTGATCTCAGCACTCTTAGCGGAACTGTAAGCACGAATGCGGTAGACTGCATCATTGGCAATTGCTTCATCTAAAGGACGTCCGCCTGACATGCGTGCAAATGTAGTCAGACTGAATAGATCATTAGCACCAATAATACTTCCTTTGCTGGTGGTACTGTAAGATTTCATCTGTGGATTTCCGAAAGCCTCTGCCGTTTGAGCAAGTCCAGCTAATGGTCTGGAAATACCTGCATGCTCGATGCCCTGCAAAAAGCTAGAGTATACATCACCCCCTGCTTTGATCTTACTTGCAGTCTCCATGATACTAGAGAACATTTTACTGACCGCTCCGACAACAGGAATGTCTGCAGGATTAGTAGGAATAACAGTGACTTGTCTAGGATTGATGTCTCCTCGCGAATACAGGTTCACTTTAAGGTCAGGATGCAAAAAGAGCTGACTTGCAGTTCCATACAGCAACCAATCTCCGGCCTGCTTATTAGTAATACCATAAGTGCTGGAGATAATATCATTGTGTGCAGTATTTCCAGAAGCATTACCAATGATGTGTGTATTGATAGCATTAAATGCTGGCAAACCGTTCATGCCATATACAGTACCTTGCAGTCCCAAGAGCATAGCAGCTGACTTATTATTACCCTCTCCCACATAGCGGAAAAGTTGCTGCATCAAATTAAATTGATACGTTTGAAATAGACCAACTGCTTGACCGAGCGGACCTTGGAAAAGCATTGGCCGCTGATTAGCAATATAATTACCATTGGTCCGATTTACAAAAGTATTGATATAAGACAATTGATCGTCTGCAGTAATTACTCCATACTTGATGCCAAGATCAGAGATACGTTTTGCTGTGTATGCAGATACAAAGCGATTCATATTTTCCACGCCTTGGTTAAGCCCTGTAACAGGTTTGGCAAGAGTCTTTACTGCATCCTTCATCTGGCCCATACGCTTAACTAACTCTCCCGGAGCTTCTAGTCCAGTAAGAGTGGCCGCATTCATGATGGTGCGTTCTTGCTCAATGAGATCAGGAAGCCAACCATGCTGCTTAAAGAACACTTCGAGTTGCTTCATGTCATCAGCACCAGCCAGCAATTTCGCATAAGCGGAATATGCATCGGCAGCCAGTTTGCTAGGAGATGTAATTGCTCCTAATTCTTTGCCCGGAATAGAGATTTGAGCAAGTCCAGCCAATTCTCCAGCAGCCTCTTTATTTCCCTTGACAATGTTCTTAATCAGATCGCGCGTTTCTGTCCCATAAAGAATGGTATGACCAACCCCGTTGTTAACTGCATTTAGTGGATCACTACGCAGCATAAGGAAACTAAGAGCAGAATTCGCCTTACGGATGAATTCCTCCAATACTGGCCGCGGCGCTGAATGGTTAGCCAGAAGCATCGTGGCCGGATCAGTGAAATTAGCACTGATTCCTGCCTCTTTAAGCATCCCAGAAACGCGATTCAGCTCTGCCTCTGCCGGGGCCGTGGCCACAGCATCAGTTAGTTTAGCATACAGAGAACTAACACCGTTTTCCAAAAGTCTATTCAATGGAGTCCAGATCGGATACTCTTCTTTACTGGACACATCCAGCATAGTCTTTACGTAATCACGATAAGGATTCTTTACAGAATCGCCTGCATACTTACCTGCGTAAGACTTGGTACTGCTAGCAATAGCATCGTGAGATTTAGCAAGTTGCTCCAAAGACTCTATTTCTGGGGCATACTTCATTTTAATCCACTCACGCATATCTCCAATATCAGCTTGCTTCCGCCAAGAGAGCATATCCATCATGATCTTCTTGGCATCAGTCTCGGCAAAGTAAGGAGCACTTACACCAGTGCGAGCCAGCGCAGAATCAATATAATTTTCATTGATCCCCAAGCCAAATTCATAATCTTGCATAGCCTTATGAAATTCTTCGGATTGATTCTTGAAAATTACTTTAAGTCCATCCTGTTGATTTACTTTTCCTGCAAGCTGCTCCAGCTTAGATTGATCCGCAGCATGGATCATACGGACATGGCCAGTGCCAGTCACAGTAGGATCAACTACAAAAGCAAAGAAAGGATAGTCTTTAGGGCTAGGAGGCGCTACATAGAAGGTGCCGCGCAGATCCTGACCCTTAGTACCTAGAGCATAGGCATTCCTAGCCATGCGAGATTCCAGCATGCTATCATTATGATCAATCCAAGTACGCAAGAATTGCTTTGCTGCGTCAGATTGAATGACGAGCTCAGTGGGGCTATTCATGTCTAGCAAAGCCGGGGCTGCGCCGTCTCCCTTATCAATAGCCGCTTGTACTTTAGACATACGCAAGATGCCATCATCCGTGAGAATAAGTTTCTCAGGAGTGCCTCGCATATAGTTGACAGCTTTAATAATATCATCCTGTGCTTTGCTATCATTAAGGACTTGATAGGCAAGTGGGAAGAACTTTTCTTCCACAACGGCTGTGCGCTGTGCTTTGCCCTTATTAGCTACTGCACCGATCTGCTGTGTTATAGAGCCAAGAGTCCCGTAATTCTCGTTCTGGATACTGAACATACCGCCGCCCGGACCCATGCGAGAGGACGCAAGAATAGCTTTGTCACCAATAGAAATTGGCAACATATCATTCAGCTCTCCAAGATATTTCTCAGAAGCGAAATTAACAGCCTGTCTCAATTCTTTTTGAGCTGCCTTGGCATGTGTGACTGCATCCATCACGAATCCAGATTCATCCATACCCGGTTTGATGTCGTAAGCTAGCTTGGCATACTGTGGCTTGGCATAGGCGCCAGACTCGACTGCTTGCTTATAGTCTGTTGCAATCCAATCAGACATAGCGTTAGTTGTCTTAGCTTCACCTTCCAGGAGAGATTGCTTAACATTGACTCGCTTGGCAATTTCCTCTGTAGTCATCTCAGGAAAACTCTCACCAAGAATATAAGCCTGCTTAAGCTTAGTCTCTTGTAGATACTTAGCCATATCTCGCTGTGGAATATGCGTGCCATTAGTCAGAGTGAAGCCATCCGCACCCTCTGCATAAAGACGCTCAAGTAGCGGTAAATCATTAGCAGATACAGTCTCAGGCAGTTTCTTGAGATTCTGTGCCCAGATATTACGTGCTTCAACTTCAAGATGATCAGATGCAACAGCAGGACTCCAAGTAGAATCCGGCTTGAATTTAAATTTACTCACTGCTTGATCGACAGCTTTAGCATTAGGAACAGTGTCTGCAATACTCAATACAGCTGGAGCATCATGAGAAACCTGCATAGCCTTTTCCCCAGACAGTTTCACATAAGCTATACCTAGATTTACGTCCTTACCTTTCTTGGCAGCTAATTCTACTGGAGTCAGCCGCTTAATACCTGCCCGAGAAATATTCTGTAGATGCTCTATATTACCTACAGTAGTTTCATAAGGAGCAGCAATCAGGCTATCAGTAAATAGATTACCCAGCTCCGAATCCTTGACTAGCCTATTGACTTCTGTACGAATATTATTGGTAATGGTATTCTGACGCTCAGTGACTTTCTTAGCGAAGGCAGTGCCAATCTCAGGAATAGCGTCAGCAGGAGCGACAGGTGGATGATTCAAATCGTAAAGAGCAGTGACCAGCTTATGGCTAGAGGCAAGAGTCTCCTCTGTAGGAGAGAATAGAGATGCAGGATTGATAAGACGATCTGCAGACTTGATGCCAGCTTTCACTGAGCCGATAGTTTTAGCAGCTACAAAAGAGCCTTGCAGTGCAGCGCCAACACCGCCGCCCCACACAGAGTTCCAGAAAATATCAGAGGCATCTTGTTTTTCAAACAGCGGGCTATTGCTCATAGCTAATTGCCCTGCAGCCATAAAAGCAGCAGATTCAAGCGACGCTTGTGCATAACCAGCAGCTACGGATTTCAATACATTAGCATTCAGTAGAGAGAAAGACTGAGAGACTGCGGCCATCTTTTGACCTGCTGCGAATCCCATACTATTTGCATAAGTAGGCAACAGGCCGATGTGAGCAGCCAAATTAAATCCGGTCTTACCTGCACTAGCAGCAGCCAGAGCTTTCTGCCCCAGATTCAATACCTTTACCCCAGCCATGCCTGGAATAAAAGAGGCAGCAATATCTCCCACAAGATCAATTGATCCGTGGTTTGCTTGATAATAGTCTGCCAAATTGTTGTCAAATTTACTAATTACGTCATAGGTATCAAGGGTCTCTACAGAGCCACCTAGCCAATTGATAGCTTCTGGAACGATGTTATATATCGAAGTGACTGCCCTGGCCGCGGCCGATACTGCGAATCTACCAACATCGCTGATGGATTCGATAGCAGAAGCGCCGCTAGCCACTTGATGATTGTTAGCTGCAATAAGATATGAAGGAATCCCATATCCCGCAGGCTCTTGAGAGCCAAGTGTATCTTGACCTGAAGAAAAGAAGTCATCTAATGACATATTTAATTACTCCACATTGGGATAAACTAGATTCATGCGACGAGCTGCTTCTGGATCTAGCCCCTGTTGATTAAATCTATATACAGAATCATAGACGAGTCTAGCTTGGGCAGCAGTGTGATAAGATAGAACTGACTCAGGTCGCGCGAAATCGATCTTATCCTTATCCAAACGGTTCGAGGAGAATACACTACTGATCTCTGCTACATAACCAGGACGATAGGGAAAACCAAATTTGCCTAGCCCTTTGCTGGTATATGCTTGAGCAGCTGCAGTTTTATAGAAATCAGACAGGCCAAGTACGAGTTGTTTGTCAGTGATAACTCCACGTTGGACTGCGGCTGTAGCCAACTTATACACTTGCTCCGGGCTACTGCTAGTTACTCCTGCCTCTACAGCAGGTTTAAACACTGCTTCATACAGAGGATTGTTTCGTACTGCAGGAAGAGCAGCTAATTCAGGCAAAGGGGCTGCTTTATAAATGCTGCCAGGAGCTTCTGCATTGAGAGCTGCTTTATATTCCAAGCCAAGACGCTCATTTCGCTTACCTGTCTTAGGATCAACTGGACCAAATAAACGAGTATTAACTTCTTTAGCAAGAGCAGCTTTGCCTTGAGGGGTTACTAAATCTTTGTCCTGAATTCCCTGTGTTCTAAGAACTGATATAGCTTCTTGTGTAACATTACTAAGGAAATCTCTTGCTTGTTTATTTTCAGATCCTTGCAATCCCTGCACTTGCAAGGTATTTATGATGGCCTCTCCTGGGGTAGCACCTACTGAACTAGAGCCAGTAGCGAGTACGGCCATCCCCTGATCGAAAAGACCATTGAATACTTCCCGCTGTGCAGGTGATTTCATCATCATCTTAATAGTGGCAAGAGATAGTTGCGGCTTCTGAAATGCAGCCGCTCCCACATTAACAATGCGCACCATCTGCTCATCTTCCAACTCTTCTACCTTGATCTTATTCATTTGCGCAGCATGCATTTCAGATGCGCGAGCATTAGCTGCATCAGCAAGTCTCATGGAATGCTGTTGCATAAGCATGCTCATTGCCTTAGAATTACCTTCTGCAAGAATCTTATAGCCATCGGAGTCATAGCCAAGTGCCTCAATCTTCTGCTTATTCAGCAGATCATCTAATTGAGCGCGTTGGATCACAGCCTCTTTAGCAATAGACTCCTTGGTCATTGTTTGCTTAGTGGCCTGAGCGGCCGCTGCAGATGCAGAGGTCAATGCCTGCATGTTTTGAATAGTCCTCACAGACTCGTCAGCAATACTCTCAGTCGCTTTAAGGGCATTGGCCTCATCCGGAATTAGCACTTGATTAACAAGGAATTCCAGAGGATTGTCAAAGAAGCCAACTTGCTGGCGCTCTGCCAGTTGCTGACGCTGTTCCCGTGCTTTCAGAGTGCTCTCACGGAAATCCTGAACCATAATAGACATTACGCTATTAGGATCATTGATATCATTCCCAAGCTGTTGAGCTGTACGGATGGCACGCTGCTGTGCATCAAACTCACCTTGACGTTTTTGTGCAGCAACATCCATTACATCCTGAACTACTTGCTGGCCACGCTCAATATTCTCATTAGCCAGCAATTTCTTCTTATCATTAATATCCACTTGAGCCTGAGTATTCATCCCCAGCGCAGCAATCATTTCAGTAATTTGTTGATCTAGGGATGCCATACTGTATCTCCAATTTCAATTAAAGGTAAGGCGTAAAAGCGCCTGCATTAGATTTTACTGCACTGAAGAGCTGGTCGCGATAAGCATCTAAAGCAGCTTGCAGTGTGCTATAAGCCCCTTGAGTCTTGACTCCTCCCAATACAGAATCAGAGTCAATTCCAAAGGCGTCAGCATAGTGAGTTGCCTGATCGTATATACGAGAACTATATTGATTAAAAGCGTCAATAGTAGATTTCTCTAGCGCATACTGATCTTCCCATCTGCCACTGCCACTAGTCTGACCATAGACTGCATAGACGGGATCATAAAGAGCAGTAGCTCCTCCGAATTCACCCAAAGCCTGATCGGTGAATGGATCACGCGCATTTCCTCTGAGTTTGGACAAGGCCTTACTGCCTGCAAAAACTTGAGATGCTGGAACAAGGTATCTAGTGCCAACCTCGTCATTAGCTCTTAGCTCCACTGGAGCATTCACTCGATCATACTCCTCCTGCAAAGCCTTTGCTCTAGCAGTTACTTTAGCAGTCAGTTCTGGATTAGAGTCGCCAAATTCAGCATCCTGTAGTCCATAGGCACCGCTCTTACTGACTCCGAGAATATACAGCTTAGTGTCAGCGTTGTCGTGCGGATCTTCCGAAGAGCCACCAAAAATGCTACTGACAGCACCGCCCAAAAATCCACCGATAGCTCCACCTACAGGGCCGCCAATACTACCGCCGATATAAGTACCAACAGCCTGCAAAGCTGCGGCTTGATAATCACCTTGGGCAGCGGAAATAACTGAGCCTGCATAAGGTAAAACTTGATCAATTGTACTTGTTGAGGCTCCCGCAGCAGGAGCTGAAAAAGAGAGGCTGCCTCCGTTAGCTAATGCATTGGCCGCCTTGTACAATTGATAGCCACTGGTTCCAACTCCAATAGCAGATAGCAAATCATTGC
>CAZHOZ010000002.1:0-1998 GCA_964533895.1 uncultured Candidatus Saccharibacteria bacterium
AGCAAGCGGCAGAGACCATTGACCGTGAGTGTATCAAGGTTATCCTTGCCAACACTAGCGTGTACTACGGTGGAGCTGCTACTAGCCGATTTACTTTGGCATCCACTGATTACATCAGCACAAGCTTGATCCAAAAAGCTATTGCTGGTCTTCGTAACGGTGGTGCTCGCGGAACCGATGGTCGTTTGTTTAAAGGTCTTATTGATCCTTCAGTGGAGCAAGACATTGGAACAGACACTACCTTCGTTAACGCTGCCTCTTACTCAAACATCGTTGCTCTCCAGAACGGTGAAGCTGGTAAGTGGATGGGTGTTCGTTGGATGGTTTCAAACCTTATTCCTACCTTTGCTCGCCTTGCAGACGTAGTGAGTGCAACATCAGTAGCTGCTGGTGGATCACTTGCCAACGCAACAACTTACTACTTCAAGGTAGTAGCTGTTAGCAATGCAACTGGATTTGAAGTTGCTTCAACGCAAATTCAATCTCAGGCAACTGGCGCTGGTGATGAGGCCATTGAAATCACAATGCCTGCAACAACTGGTCGCAAGTACAATGTTTACTTTGGAGACACAAACTCCAACGCAGATTTGTACATCAGTTCTTCACTGAACGACCCAGGGGCTGTAGTAACAGTTTTGGCTGTTCCTGCTTCTGCTGGAAATAATCCTCCAGCGCATCCTGCAACAGGCGTTGTTGTTCACTTTTCTTGGATCTTCGGTCAGGAAGCATTTGCTGTTCCTGAGTTAATGAGTCTTCAGACATTCGTTACCCCTAAGGGTGCATCGGATTCTGACCCTCTGGCTCAGCGTCGCAAGGCCTCTTGGAAGGTCATGTTCAAAGCAGTTATCTGTAATGAGTCATTTTTGACAAGACTCGAAACTGCTTCTAGATTCTAATAACAAACAGTGGGCGGGGGCCATGACTCCCGCTCGCACTTTAAGGAGAGCACTATGGCTAAGCCAAGAAAATCAGAGCCCACGGTTACAGAAGAACCAGTAGTTGAAGAGGTGGTTCAGGCACCAAGAGTTGGTGTTGCGGCAAAACCTCAAGCAAGCACAAGGGCTGGAAAAGAATTCGAGCTGGTCTCGATCAATGTTTCGTATCCAGTTCACATCAACGGAGTACGATACGAGGGCAAATGCCAAGTACAAAGACATGTAGCTGAGAGCATCGCGGAGATGGTTCAGAAGAAAAGAAAAGCAGATCTTGAGATCTTTACTGGACGAAACTTCGTGCAAAGATTTCTAGCAAACGGAGACAGAATTATTTCTCCAGAAGTAAAGAAGGACGAATAACATGCCTTTGCTAGACAACGAAGAACACAAAAAATATCACTCACTAGCCCCAAAGGATTTGTTCTGGGGTAAAACAAGCCTAGTAAAAAAGCCATCGGTTGTTATGGCGTTTCAGGTAACACGATCAACTATCGACAACGAACAGATTTCTTTTAGCGTTCCGGTGTTTGAGCAAGACTCTCGTGATGACATTAAGGAAAGAATGGGATTCGCGTTCTCCATAGTTCAGGATCGTCTTGATGACGCAAATAAGGCGTGGCAAGAGGCCGCAAAGAAGGCCGAAGAAGAAGCGGAGAAGAAAGCAAAATGAGCTTAACTAGAATTCAGATCATAAGTGAGGCCCTATCACAGGCAGGACGAACCGATCTGACTTCTAATGCGAGACTCTGGCTTAATCTGTTTCTAGAAAAGATATACAAAACACATGATTGGGATTGGCTCGTTAAAGATTCTGGGGTCGTGGCCTTGACCCAGGGAGGGGCCATTCCTGCTGATTATTGGAAGATGAAGGCCGCGACCCTAATCAAGGATGGAATACCACAGCTAGAAATCGAGACGGTGTTCTCAGACCAATGGGCCTCTCTTCAGCGTGGAGCGGAGAACTCCAATGGTGGTCCATATAGATTATGGGTCAATGAGGACGAGAAGGTTTTTGAGTTCTGGCCGTCTCCCGACAATTCTTTTTCGTGGCAGTATTTTTATT
>CAZHOZ010000002.1:2008-11069 GCA_964533895.1 uncultured Candidatus Saccharibacteria bacterium
CACATGCCTACACTTCCAACCCATACAACGAGCGCAGGGGACAGCTTAATCCCAAAGTGGGAACTAAACGACGAAATACTTATTCGTGCTGTGATGATGAAGGCCCTTTATTACAACGATGATAAAAGATACAACGATAGCGTTCAGGAGCTAATGAAAGAGATCTTGGAAGCCAAGATGAACTCTGCTGAATTCAGAGCTGGAAGATCAAAGATACGCCTTGGCAAGTCGTTTCGCCGGAGGTTTTAGTTGGCAACTGAAACAGAGGTTTCACTAAACGTCGAAGACTTCTTCGGAATAAATTCTCAAGTTACATCTGAGGATTTAAGAGATCAGTTTTATTTAAAATCACAAAATCTGTACGAGAGAAAGCTTGGAGAGATCCAACCTATAGGAGGTATGGCAGACGCGTTTTCTGTGCCCCTTCCATCTAACGTAAACTATGTCGGCAAACCATTTACTCTAAAGGATAGATTCACAGGAAGAGAGCGGATGGCTCATGTTAGATGTATCGCCACAGACCCTGCTGATGGGGCTCTCGCGGCTCCAAACCTGGCAATAACATTTGGTGCAAACGGAACTGGAACATGGGGAGAGACAATAGCCATACCAAATGCTTATCTTGGGGCAACAGCAATAAAGATTTTAGGAACAGGATTTGGCTTTTATAGATCCTTAACTCCTGCAAGCACGGGAGCCCTACCTGTTGCTGGAGACTCAAAACAAATGGTTCTTACGATTAGCTCCGCTTTCGCAGACCAAAACATAACTGGTCTTGAAATATATGCCAGAGTTATCAATGGGTACATTTTTGGAGCTCCAAATTACACATGGATGTTTGTGGGGTCTGTTGATCTTCTGCGATTTCCATCCGGATCTTTTGCGTTTAATCGGGCCCCGATCACTCTTGGTGCAGACCCTGGAGTAACAGAGACTGGACTTGGTAGTGCCGTTTTTAGTTTGACTGGAACTACTGGCGGAATCTTAACTCCTGGTAAAACTTACTATGTGTCATGTATGAGTCAGCACTTAAAATATACCGCTCCAAGTGGGTCTGAGGCGGTAGATAGAAAATGTTATTACAAGAACTCTGTAATTACCGCGATCACTCTTGGCCCAACCGATACCGCAATCAACGTGAATCTGTCTTCTCAGTCTTCAGCATCAACAGTTGTTGCTATTGGAACAAGTCCTCAGACCATGAAGGTTGCTGGAATTATTCCTGTTGGCGTAAATCTAGTTACACGTATTCCGGAAAATGCAGCTCACGTTAATCTTATAAGAACTGGTGCAGGGACGTTTTTGGTAGTGTTCAACCAAAGCATTTATTACAGAGACGAATTCTTTGCTAGATTTGATTTTACCTACAACAGGTGGAGGCCGGTTTACATATCAAAAAATGCTGGGAACAAATCGGCCCTTAGTGGGTATGGACTTCAAAATTCAAACATAGATCAATATTTTAAATCAATAGAAGCTAACCCTTATTGGGAAAGAGCTTTTGTAAACAGAGTTGTTGGAACAAAGGTTTATTCTGATTCGGTTTCGTCTTATGGGGACTGGAGCTCTGTTCAGTATTCAGCCTTCGGATCAGACCTTATGTTCCTAGCTGCCAGATCAGCCGAAGATGATTACACATTCAATAGTGTGACCTATGCTTCGACAGATGTTTCTGCGCTAGACGACTTTGATGCCAATACATCTGCGGCTCAGAAGCTATATCAAACCGACGGATTTATCGCAGGACGAGTTATTCCAGACTGGGACACAGCAGAGACCTATGAAAACGCTGTTCCCCCAAAGGGAAGCTTCATTGTTTTGTTTAAAGAATCGCTCGCAACGGTTGGTGGCCCAGGAGATGGATACAACAGGGTCTATTTTGCACAACCACTAAGTCCATACAAGTGGGGATCTCCTCACGACACGAGAGTGGCACAATTTGTTCAGGTAGAAACTGGTGGCGAGGGAGTTAACGGTGCCGGGATCTACACGAACACCACCGGAACATCAGGCCCAGTTGCACAACTTGTAATATCAAAGCCCAACTCTTTGTGGCTCCTAACAGATTTTCCAGTCTATACATCAACAACAATTAACGAAGCCGTGATGACTCAGTTGTCTGGTGAGGTTGGGTCTGCCGGACACGAGACGTTCCAGAACACAGACATTGGTTTAATGTGCGCTTCAATCAAGGGTGTATGGCTAATCAGAGAATCTGGAGAGCCAACCCCCATTGGAGAAGAGGTAAAAAATCTTCTCATAGATGAAAATCCAGCGTTACAACTTGTGAACACAAGGTACTGGCACGCTGTTTACCACGACGGTCACTACAAGCTTGCGTATTCCGAGGCCGGAGCCCTTAATCCGACAAAAGAGCTATGGCTGAATATCTCAAAGATGAAGCAAATGAAGGGTCAGCCGTGTTGGAACGGGCCCCATACGGCAAGGTCGGCCAACGGACTTCGGTTTTCGTACAACGAGGGTCAGTTTAAAAACCAGATCGTCCCGGTGAGAGTCGGAACCACTGGTCTTGGTCTTCAGTGGGCCACAATGGATGACCCGTCTGTTCCAGCAAACCTTGGGACCAACATGACGTACATTTTTGAGACCCGTGACTACCCCCTAGGAAACGCACTGCTAAACAAGATCTTCACAAGATCCTACTGGAGAATGAAGATCGACTCGGCCATGACCGTAACAGAGCTCACTACGGTATTAAATGAAGCCGGAGAGCAGACAGAGACCCAAAGTCTGGCGTTTGCTCCAATCGCATCACACTCCGGCGGAACATACGCTACATTTTTGGCAGCAAGACAGAAGCTTTATCAGTTTTTTCCTGTGCTTCGCTTGCGTGGAGAGACAATTCGTAAAAAGATCACCTATACCGGAACCGCAAGGTTCTCTATTTCTGGGATAACACTAGGGTTTAGACCGGAAGGAAGAAGGATAGGATGATAAAAGGGGTGAAACTAGAGCGAGCTCTGCCGTCCAACATACTGGACATCTACGCGCTGTATAAAATGGCTCATAAAGAGGGAAAACTTATGACTCCGGCCCCGACCGACAAGGAGCTCAAGGATTATTACTTCACCCTTCTGGAGCTTTTGGCGGACCAGGCCCTGAATTACGTCTATTTGGCCAGAAAGGGTCGGATGTACATCGGATTTGTTCAGCTAAGGCTTTCGTTCAGAAGTCTCGGGCCTTCGCCGATAATGGCAATAACCAACTTGTATGTGCACCCAAAGAAAAGAAAGCTCGGCATAGGTCGGGCGCTCTTTCAGCATGGGGTTGACGAGATGAAAAAGGCCGGAGTTAACCGATTTGAGTTTTTATGTGAAGATGATCTGGTAGCGTATTATCATAAAATTGGAGCCAAGAAGGCTCTTAACTTCATGGTGGTGGAATAATGCCCGATCCTTATGGTGTTGGAACATATCAGCCGATGTCTCAGCCTCAGCAACCGCAGAATCCGTACACCAATGCGTACAACTATCTTGGTGGTGGGTCTCCTGGTGGTGGCTCAGGTCCCGCAAGAACCATGAATCTTGGAACCGAGGCATCCCCTCAAGAGTTCGCGCAAAGAGATCAGGGATTCATGGAGGGTCTTCAGAAGAATTTTGAAGATAAATCTAAGTGGGGTATGACTGGAAACACCTTTGGTTCTGGCTATAGCTCAAAGCAGATGGACCCTTATTACATGGGCCATCTAACATCATACGAAGCTGACACCGGAATGATTCCAATTGATGGAACAAAGAAGACCACAACCGAATATAACACTCTCATTCCGACAGCAAACATCCCGGATTCTTTTAAGAACTTTGCAGATGCCCAGAGATACTTTCAGGACTACTTCAACATGACCCAGGGATACCAAAAAAATGCCTTGTCCGGCTTAAGCGACTGGATGCGTGGAACAAGCCATGGGTGGACCCCTGTAAATGAAAGAATGATTGGCGGCGTTGGCGATATTGTAAAGCAAAGAGAACAGATGGCGATGCAGAAGTATCTCGATTTGTATAATCAGTATGGCGCGGCTGGTGAATTTGGAAGTGGATTTCAAAAGAGAACAACACCCTGGTCACTTGGGTAGGAGACAAACATGGCTTGGATAGCACCACTAATACCAATCGCATACGATATGATTCGGCAGAAACCAGGGGCACCACGGCTTGATACGTCCAATGTTCCAGACAGATCGGCGTACATAGACCAATACTTAAAAGGAGCGTTCGATCCAAACTCGCGTCTTTATCAACTTGCGATTCAACAGGCGAACGCACAGGTAAACGCCGAGCTCGCACGAAGGGGCATCATGGGATCAGCCGGAGAACAACTTCGCTCTGGAAATCTAACAGATCTTGCGAACAAGTTTCTAGAAAACGAAATGGCTCGCAGAGGACAGGCCCTTCAGGTGGTGGGTCAGATGGATCGTGGTCAGATGGATATGTCTCGACTTCGGAACGAACAGGGCTGGGCTGAGCTTGGCCTTCAAGAACAAAGACAGAGAGACATGATTCGTAACGCCAGTGGAGCAATCGGAAGTGTTTACGGATACTATGACAAACAAGACGAATTAAAGAGACAGGCCGACAGAGAGGCCCAGGCACAGAAAAACTTCGAGATGTATATTGGAGCCAGATCTCCGTCTGGTGGAACGTATTATGGATCTCCTACTGGTCCACAGCAAAGTTATCTTGGTCTTGATTATAATTTGGGCGGAAGAGGGTATTAAAAATGCCACCTATTGGACTTGATTACAAAGACACTCCAGCCGGACTTCTTGGTTTACAGGACATCGAGAACCAAAGGGCAAACGCAATAGCGTCAGCCCAAAAGCAGGCGTTGTTTGAAGAAGAGATGAAAAACAAACTTCTTCAGGGTCTTTACGCTAGAGAGCTCGCTCCAATTCAATTTGCCGCAAACAGAACTGAGTCTGTTAAAAAGTTTATGCCGTACAATCCGGCCCAAGTCTCTGAAATTTCTGGTGGTGGTTATGGCAAAGAAGCAATAGAGTCGCTTATCCAGGCTGAGATAGAGAGAAGGCAAAAAGAAGTTCCTGCAATAGCAACCCCAGAGCTTCCAGGCAGTAAACTAACTATGCCAGAGCCCATGACCCCTGGTCAGGCCGGCAAAGCTGGAGTGTCGCTAAAGACCGGAAGGGAACCACAGGCTCTAGACTTGGCTAAGGAAGCTCAAAACATTGGGGTTGATTTATCTGCTGGTGGGTTTAAATCAATAAAAGAGAGAGAGCTCTATTTACAGCAACTACCGCAAGACGCTCAGATGGTTATGGATCTGGCTACAAAATCGCAAGAGACCAGAAATCAGGTTTACTCTCCTGGATTTTTAGCAAAGCAATCAGATGCTGTTCTATCAGAGCTTTTCTCTAAGGCGCGCACTGCTGAGGAGTTGTCAGATGTACAGGCCGAACAAAGTGGTCGAAAATTTCAAAACTCGGGCCGTGGTCCACAGGGAGCGCTAGAGGACATAAAGGCAAGATATAGTGGGCCATTGGATGTTGGCGCATTAGAAGCAATAAGATCAAGAAACAAAGGAATGACTGACGAGCAGGGCCGGGCGGCGATTGACGCTATAAAATCAAGACAACTTATGCAGCCCAACATTCCACTAACTCTTCCAATGGCACAGCCAAGACTTCCTTCCGAAACACCGGCTCTTGGACAGCTTGGCCCTCGCATGGGAGATACAGAGTCGCTGATGAGATACGCTAACTCCCTTGATCCACGCGAGGCATATTTATCCGATGACACCAAGGATATTGCCGACAAGATGCTTTCTGTTCAGGCTCAGCAGGCAGCAATAGCAGCAAAAGGATATGGGGCGGCAGCTACCGCAGAACAAAAAATACAAGAAGCCCTTGCTAGAGCACAGGCCCAACAAGAAGCGGCTTTCGCCAAGTTTCAGCTCACTCAAGACATCAATGATCTGAAGACCGCCTTTGGCGATAAATGGAAAATGATCGAGCTTGCAATGCGAGCGCAGCGTCCTGTTGGATCTGGCGGCAGAACCGCAAAAGATCCAGTGATGGAGGAGCGAAAGTTGCTGGACGCCAACCTAGATGTTTTCCGTAAAGCCCAACCATGGAAAAAGGGCAGAAAAGAATTTGAAGAGAAAGTGCTTGGTCAGTACAACAGCGCGCTTCCAGAAAATAAGGCCTGGATCTATAGCCAATTTCCAAGTTATTTTAAGAGATTTGCCCCTGACATTAAACCGGCTGGAGCCAAGTCAGAAGGTATCTTCGATAAGGTAAAGCTAGTCGTCACTCTACGGAACAATTTGCAGAAAAAAGCATTTACTAAACAACAACTTTCTCAGGCCCTCGACAGACTGAAATCACAAGGAATCGTTGACTCAGATATCGAGGCCTTAAGATCAGAGTTTGGACCAAAAGCTAAGTGAACGAAGAGGCAGATTTTTTATTCGAGGACCCAGACGCTCCTCCGGTAGCGGAGACCACTGATGATCTATTTGAGGCATCGACCCTTGATCAGATCAACGAAGCCTTAAATCAAGAGAACGCAAGGCTCGGCGGATTTGATCCCATTGATCCGATGGTTTCTGGATCAATTCAAGAGGGCGGGCTGGGAATTTCAGAGGCTATAGCAAGAAAATATGACACTGAATCGAATGTAATGAAGGTCCTAAATACCTTTGCTATCCCACAAGAAATAGCTACTAGGGGCGCAGTAAAGGCAATGCAGATTACGGGTGCCATGTCAGACGAATCTGCAAAAAGAATCCTCTCTGAGAGCGATGTTTCACCATCAGACCTCATGAACTTTTACTGGAAGCAGCCCGAGTCGCTCGGAGGAAAAGCCGTTAGAGGAACACTTGGTCTTGTGGCTGACATTCTCGTTGACCCACTTGGAATATTTAATATCTGGTCTAAGGCCAAAAAAGGACAGGAGATTGTAGTTAAGGGGCAGAAGATAGAAATGAAGCTTTTGTCTGCTGCTGAAAGACTTAAGGTTAAGCAAGCGGCCAATCTCCAGAAGATAATTAAATCCGATGGTGCGGTGGTAGACGCGGCTGAGGAACTTCTGCCCCCGGTAGAAAAAGCGATCAACGCAGCTAAAAAGCTTCCGGGTTTCAGCGCAGACGATCTTCTTCAGCAAACTATGACGGGCGCGAGTCAGGCACAAATACAAGAGGCTCTACAGACTGCGGAAAAGAGCGAAAGGTTTTTGGAACAACTCAAGACTGGAGAGCGCGGGTTTTCGATGGGGTTTCAGATTCCGTTTCTAACCGGGTATCATCAGGTTGATGTGCCATGGTTGAGCAAGATGACCACACAACCACTAGCAAAAATGCTAGACGCCGGTCTTACATGGGGCGGAGACAAAGTTCTAGATCCCATTATTCGTCATCCCGTTTACGATACCCTAAGTCGTCATGCTCGGGCCTTCAGAAGCAGAACTGGAAATGCAATTTACGACATGGGTAAAACATTTTCTTTTGGCGATGAAAAACGAAAGATCCAATATCTAGATGACCTCGAAAGCAAATGGCACAAAACCCTAGATAAATACGACGAGGATGTGATTATGGCCGCCATCGACGAGATGGAGTTCGGCCAAGTTGAAGACATTGGTGCCGTACTTAGGGCGCATGAAAAGAAGGCGTTTGAGGCTGATCCAGAGGCCCTCCTCAAAGCACAGGCAGAACTCGGGCTCAAGAAGCCCACACAACAAGGACAGTTTGTTACTGGCATTGAACAGATCGCTACTCCAATAAGAGAAACAAAGGAGATGAGATCCATTCAACCAACTGCTGCCGACCTGGCTCGCAGGTCATGGCTCCAAGAGAAGGCACCGGACGTAGTTGAAATGCTCGATGAGATGAGGGACCTGAATAAGTCTTTCGTAGATCAGTACAAAATGCGCCCAGGAATGTTGTTTGAGGAGTTAAATCCGTTCGGACCCGGCTGGGCTCGCACATATATCAAGCATCGCTATTCGGATGAATACCAAAAATCCATAAAGGACCTTGGCGACCAGCTTGGCCACACCAGAGAAATGCTTGGGGCTACCAAAAAAGTAGACGCATCTGCTAAGGGTCGTGAATACCGAGGCGGCATAAACGAAGCGAATATCATTAATCTTCTTAAGACATCAAAAACAAATGTTGCCATTGAAGACATTGCGAAGATGGCTGCCGGTACTTACGAGGAACGAGCCGCTGTTATAAATAAATTAATAGATAGTGGCGGAATAAAAATGTTCATTGATGATCCGGTCAAGCTCTCTGTTATGCGTGCAAAAGAAATGGCTCGCACTATTAAGAACTACGATCTTATGGATGCAGCCTCGGCGCACGCCATAGTGTCTGATGGAACAGAAAAAATCCCAAGGGGCTTTGTTAAATTTAAGCTCAAGGATTTTGAGAATCTTCTTTTGGAAAGAACAGGAAACAAGATCAACGCTGAGGATTCACTCAAGATGTTTATCCCTGACTTCTATAAGAAGAACCCCCATATCTATCTTCCAGACATGGTGTACGATGATCTCATCTACAACCTCAACACCACCACATCATCGAATATACTTAAGATAGCGGACGATGCTTTTACTAAAATGAACTCAATCGTTAGAAACGTGTTTTTATCTGGTGGCGCTTACCTTGGCAGAAACATGAATACCAATATGACCACCTATGCTCTTGCTGGTCCAACAAGTCCAACCGCTCTACCCGATGCCTTTGGTATGTTGAGTCCGTTTTACAATGCTGGTGGAAAATACAAGTTCTCTGATGCTGTTGGAAATACCTACGAACTAACAAAAGAGCAGGTATGGAATTCGGCTGTTCAACACGGAGTTATTGGCGCTGGGTATTCTGCCGTTGGAGATAACACTATCTTGGCGAATATGCTTTCAGAGGGATGGAAGGATCGTAAAAAGGTTGGATACAAATTAAAGGATGCCGCCGACATACTCATGCTTTGGCGACCAACCAGGGCTGTGGCTCAGTATGCGGATGATGTCCCAAGGCTGGCACTTTACATTGATCGAATGAGGGCTGGTTTTTCTCCAGAGGCCTC
>CAZHOZ010000002.1:11079-22405 GCA_964533895.1 uncultured Candidatus Saccharibacteria bacterium
AGAGGCCTCAGCCGAAATTGTACACAAGTATTTTTATAACTATGGCGACTCCCTAAAAACATTTTCTAGGGCTAGAAAGTACGCCGGGGCCTTCTTGAGTTATCCAGTTAAAACAATGGAGCGCGCTTTCTCCGAACTCAGGGCTGGGGAGCTTGGAAGGCTGTCTGTTCCCGCAAAAGTAAATGAGGTTCTTCAGGGAGCCTGGGTGGAAGAACCAGATGTTAGGGATCAGCTTGACGTGTTGATACCCGACTTTCAGAAAAAAGGATTTGATAGAATTCATGGGCCGCTTCTTCCTGGCGGAATAGAGGTGGTTCAGGAAGCCCCGTGGGCCTATGGTGCAATGGCCTCGTTCTTCGATCCTCAGCAAAACATTCATCCAATGATTCAAATGCTTGCGGCCTATACTGCGGCCAAGGAGTCCAGGGAGTCGGTAAATGAGGCCATAGATCCGACCATGCCAGGCGCTCTTGAGAGGTTTAGAGACAACAATTATCGCGGCATGCTCAGAACAGTACCGTCTTGGTTAAGAGAGGGCCTTGCCCTTGCTGAACTCAACGGTGTTTTTGATTTCAACGGACAGTTCTCCGATCACTTCGCCTCAAGATACATGGACAAGATCCCCATCAGCGAAGGGACAGATACAGATTATAAGGGAACGCGATTTGCCAGCGCTCTTGAGTTTGCTAAGCATCTTGAAAAAACCCGTGGAGAAAACTGGTTCTATAACCTGATGTTCCCAAAGGGTCTTAACGTAGAAAATGATATCGACGAAGGAAACATGAGGGGTATGCTTCGTGCGACACAGCGGGCCAACTACATCCAAAAACACTTCTCAGACCTAACCCTCGGTCTGGCAAGTATGAACAACATGGACAGACAGTTTTTTATTTACAACGCTGCCATGGACAAGAGGGTTCAGTTTCATACTAAGAGCCTGGAAGAAGAAATGGCCCAGACCGGAGCTGTCATGGCTCCCGATGCTGTTGAAAACGAAGATGTTTTGATGAACCTGGCACAAACGTCTGAACACGCTCGGGCGATTTACCTGATTTCCAAGAAGCAATCGGCCCTAGCGTCCTATTACAATTGGTATCTAGGAGTTGAAAAAAAGTATCCCAAAATGAACATTTGGGGTTTGCTTTTTGGCTCAACGCTGTACGATTACGATAAAGAAGACAAGCCTGATATCACAGAGATAGAGGCCGATTTTAAGTCGGAAGACCCGACAGCCGATGAGGATGTGAGAAATCTGCTTGAGCTAGATCAAACACAAGGAGACGAAAATGAGTGATATTAAGGTTGGAATTCCAACGGACGCCAGGGGAAACCCATTTGATCGAGCGCAAGATCTTCCCATCGTTTGCGACGACAAGATTCTTGGGAGCGCAACAAAGTACGCCGACATCTTTGATTTAAATCAATACCCAGACAGAGCTTTTATTGGAATCTTAGTCAGAAATCCAAGCGCATCTGAATCAATTCAAATCGCAATCGGAGATGAATTTACAACAGCAAAGTGCATTGTTGTTTCACCCAACTCTTACTTCGCTTTGGATGACCAGTTTTTTGGAAGTCCTGCTGGACACAACAGGTTGAGAGCAAAATTGGATGTGGCTTCTGGAACGCTTGCTTCCGGAACATTCTCTTATGCAGCAACACAGCCAGCAAATGGAAACACCGTTGTCATCAACGGAACAACTTATGAGTTTTCTTCTGATGCTTCGGCTGCTCCTGGAAATATCTATGTACAGATTGGCGCGAGCGCAGATGCAAGTTGGACGAATCTTATGAATGCGGTGAACGCAACAGATCAGGCCGTAACAGCGTCAATTAACACTGGCACAGACGTTTTAACGATAACCTCCAACTATGGTGGTTCTACAGGAAACGCCATTGGAATTTCTACAGCGATTGGTGGGGTTACTGTGTCTGGTGCTAACTTAGCTGGTGGTGTTGGCGGAGTATTGCCCGTATTTCATATATGGTAACGGGGGTTTAAATGTCTTTTGGGATACCAGTTACAGGAGTTCCTGGCGGAGCGGTTGATTCGGTCAACGGCTCTACTGGCAACGTCGTAATAACAAAATCCAGTATTGGTCTCGGAAACGTAGACGACACATCTGATGCAAACAAGCCGGTTAGTACAGCCCAGGCGTCTGCGATTGCCGTTGTTCAGTCTGATGTTGATGCACACGAAGCTCTGACTAATAATCCTCACGCAGTAACTAAAACACAGGTGGGTCTGTCGAACGTCGATAACACCTCTGATGTGAACAAGCCGGTATCGACAGCCCAGGCTAGTGCAGACACCGCTGTTCAAAACTATTCTATCGCTAGAGCGAATCACACGGGGTCTCAGCTTGCGTCCACGGTGTCAGATTTTGATTCCGCAGCAAGAACAGCAGTAATTTCACAAACCGTAACGAATGGTGTGACAAATAGATCTCCGTCTGAAGATGCCGTTTATGATGCAATCGCGGCTGTGACTGGATCTGTGACATCGGTCAATGGATACACTGGTGTAGTCGTCCTGGTTAAGGGCGATGTTGGACTTGGAAACGTAGATAATACTTCAGACGTGAACAAACCAGTTAGTACGGCTCAGGCCCTAGCAGATACGGCAGTACAGAACTACTCTATAGCCAGGGCTAACCACACCGGATCACAAACAGCATCAACTATTTCTGACTTCGATGCCTCAGCGAGAACTGCGGTTATTTCACAAACCGTAACAAACGGAGTAACAAACAGATCTCCTTCGGAGGACGCTGTTTATGATGCCATTGCTGCGGCCTCTGGGGCTGTAGTTTCGGTCAACGGATATACCGGGGCTGTTGTTTTAGTTAAAGCAGACATCGGACTTGGTAACGTAGACAACACTTCTGACGTAAACAAGCCGGTATCTACCGCACAACAAACGGCTATAGATGCGATCACGCCAATGACAACAAACGGTGACCTCCTAACCGTATCTGGTGGGGTAAAGGCTCGCATTGGAGTTGGGGCCACTGGTCAGTGCTTGAAAACTGTTGGTGGAGCTCCTGCTTGGGAAAACCAAAAAGATCTATCAAAAGAAACTCTTCTTGTAGACGACTTCCATAACATTGCTGGCGGCCTTTCGTGGCTTGCGGATTCGTCAGGAACAGCATCTACCGTTGTTTCTACGGTGGCACTGGTAGATGGAAATCATCCCGGTGTAGCGAACTGCTCTGCTGGAACGACCATAGCTGGCCGGGCGGCACTATTGCTTGGAGGTGTCGCTGGCGTTTTCACCTCTGGCTTTAAAGTTTCTGGTGGGGCGATTTCTCAGGAGTGGCTAATTCGTCTCGAGGATATATCTACGGTGTCAGTGGAATACTCCGTTGTCTGCGGAAACACCGAGCAGCTTACAGCTTTTGCTGATGGAATTTACTTTCTCTATGACAGACTTAATTCTGGTGTTAACTGGAGAGCCGTGACTAGATCTGCATCCACCAGCACCAACACTGACACGGGTGTAGCTGTAGCCGAGGATACTTGGGTTAAATTAAGAATTGAAATTAACGCTGCTGGAACATCTGTTGGGTTTTATATCAATGATGTTTTGGTCGCAACAAACACAACCAATATTCCTGCGGTGGCCATAGCTCCTATGCTTAAGATGCTTAAATCTGCTGGATCTGGTGGTGGCTCAAACAGAAACGTGTATGTGGATTACTTCCGACATTATCAACGATTCACAAGTGCGAGATAAACTATGAACCTTGCCGTAAGACTTTATTCTGATGCCAGCGAAAGCGAGTTAAGTTCGTTTCCAGCCATACTTCCTAGTGACTGGCCAATAGAGGTCAGGGAGCTTGGTGAATCAACGACTCTTCCTAGTGGAAACTGGGCTCTAATGACCTGTGCAGAGTACGAGCAGTGGCGAGCGGATCATATGGCGGCATATCTGTCAGCCATTGGGGGGGGATAGATGTCAGCAGCAACAACGGTAAATGCCGGGTCAGTAAGCGTATCGACTCAGGCCAGGTATAACTCTGTTCTCCCGACGTATGTCAACGGGGCTTCAACAGAACTACAGACAGATTCAAACGGTATTTTGCTAATCAAAGACACGGCGGCGGCAACATCTCTTACGGCCATACAAACATCTTTGTCCAACATCGAAACCTATGTTGATGGGCTAGAGGGATTTACGGATGGGCTCGAAGGACTCGCAACATCACTCAACGGTTTTGTTGATGGTCTTGAGGGATTCACTGATGGAATTGAGGGTCTTCTTACCACCGGGAACGCTTCTCTTGCTTCTATTGCGGCTGAGGATTTTGCAACCGAAACAACTCTTGCGGCTGCGGCAGCTTCCCTGGTTTCTATTCTTGCTGCTGTTGACGGCCTTGAGGGTTTCACAGACGGAATAGAGGGATTAATTACTTCAGGAAACGCCTCCCTCACGTCCTTGGCCGCTGAGGATTTTGCAACCGAAACAACCTTGGCTGCTATGAGTGCTAAGTTGCCTGCGGCCCTTGGTCAGACAACCATGGCAAATTCTCTTGCCGTTGTTATCGCATCAAACCAATCTTCGATACCAGTTACAGGACCATTAACGGACACGGAGTTAAGAGCCAGCGCAGTTCCAGTTTCTGTTGCGTCACTTCCTCTTCCAACTGGCGCGTCTACTTCAGCACTACAGACTACTGGTAATTCATCGCTCTCGAGTATTGATGGAAAGCTTCCGGCGGTACTTGGTCAGGCTGCTATGGCTGCGTCTTTGTCGGTTGTTGTAGCATCCAACCAAAGTACGATTCCAGTTTCTATGTCGGTTGCCAACTCACCCTATTTATCGGTAGTAGACCAGATTGATACATCTCCGGGGCCAGTTCTTGATGCCTCAGCAAACAATATCCAGGACAATGCTGGTGCGTTTTTGACAGTGGTTGCTTCATTGGCCGCTAATGTAAAAAAGATTCGTGTGGCCGATACTACTGGTGAATTCATTGGTGTTTACACAGGTCCTGCGGCATCAGAGGTTTTGGCTTTTATTATAAATCCAGGTCAATCAAACGAAATCGAGCACTCAATTCCTGCAGGAACAAGAGTTTCGTTGAGATCAATGGGTGTCACGGATATAACCTCCGGACTTCTTGCTATGCAGTTTCTAGGTTAAGGAGATGGTATGCGTAATTTAGTTTTGCTTTGGCTCTTGATCCCCATGCTTGTTTTTGGTGATGCCGTTATCTTTCAGGGCTCGAATGTAAAGGCTCTTAAGCCAAACCTAGATCTTAACGGGCAAAGTAAAATTATGAGTGGAACCGTAGATCCTACGGTCACTGCTACAAGCGCAAACAAGGGCTCACAGTATCTAAATACATCTTCTGGGGTCACTTATATCAAAAGGGACAACGGGTCTTCAACTAACTGGGATGTGGCCGGAAACGTAGAGAACCAAGAGATGGTTCACCAGAATATGTTGTCTGGAAAGGGTGCTGGATTCGAGTACGGTGTGGCTGACTGGACTGCTTCAGGTGGAACTCTCGCTGCTGTAACGTCTGGGTCTAATCTTCTTTCTGGCCGTGGGTCTGCCACCTGGGATTCTTCTGCGGCATCACAAACGCTTAAGTCTGCTTTGATCTCAATCCCCAAAGGTCTTTACGGCGCAAGCGGAATGATTCGGTGTAAGTCGCAAACTCCAAGCGGAGTAGCTACGCACAAAATACAGGTCTATGACGGAACTAATGTGATCGGAGAACAGACCTTAGCGTCGTTAACGACGCCTGTTAACCAAACTGTAAACTTTATTTTCCCATCTAGCGGAAGCATCCAGATTCAATTCACTTCAGTCGCAGCAGATGAGCCGTTGATAGCTGTTGATGATTGTTACATTGGAAGTGCTACGAATTTGAGTGAGGTTTCTCAGGCAGAGGTTTATGGCACACAACTTGTGCCTGGTGCTTCAAACTGCTCTCAGACTTTAGCCTTAGCAGCATGGACACAGGTGCCAGTAGATGCAGATTGTGGAACACCTGTGTTGACTGGATACGCAGACACGACAGCCGGAAAAAGACCAGCTATTTCTTTTCCTTCGCTACCGCCTGGAAAGTACGAGATAGAAATTCAATTTGAACGAGATTCTGTGGCTGGTGACTCTGGGTGCTCATATTCTATAACAGATGGCACAACAATCGGTGCTCCAGTCGGAGACTATGGAAGTATTCCATACGCCAATATAGTAAAACATATTTTTGAATACACGACAGCTCAAAGTGCAAAGACATTTGCTCTACAGGTTTACAATTCTTCTGGGGCTGGTGACTGTGTGGTTAGAGCTGCAAGTGGATCTATCAGTTCTTATTATGCTGTAGCAAAAAGATTTCCGACCTCATCACAGACTGTTTATTCGCCAGATACATTCTCATCATCATGGGCTGGATACCATGCCTATTCAGCGTCTTGTTTGTGGTCTAGAACAAACACAGCCTTTGGTGATTTCACTGGCGACGCAGATTGTAATTTAGTCGAGACGGTAAATCAGAATTTTGGGAGCGTGACAAGCTATGGTGGTGCGACTGAACAGCCAGGTCTTGTGTTCACACCGATTCGTTCAGGTCTTTATGAGATATGTGCAGAAGGACAATTTTATAATTCTGCAAGCGCATTTAGCGCATTGAGGTTAACCGCCGATGGCTCAACCCAAATTGCAGCACAGGCACTAGATATGGTTACAGGAACATATACACCATTCAAACTCTGTGGATTTCATAGGGTTAGTTCTACGTCTCAGGTATCAATACGATTAGAAGGTCGTAGTTCATCAGGAACGCTAAACATTGGCGGATCTTCAAGTGCTGGACAAAACGTAGTTGAATGGACCATCAAACAGATAGAGCAAGCTATTCCAGCACCAGTCTATGCTGGCTCATCCATAAGTGGAATTGAGTATGCTTGCAATACTGGTATGGGCAACGTGGACGATACCACTTCGTTCAGTAATGCAGAGGATGGATGTCCCTTCCCGGTCGTTACATATTCAACTTCTAGGGCAAAAAGGATAAGATTTCTAAACAACACAAAGTCATCTGACACACTTCAGTTTCAAATTAAAAACAGTGGAGCATCTGGAACTGCATGGGTAACTCTTGACTCAGGCTCATTTGGTTTGACACACGCTTATCTAAGTCAAAATGGAACTGAGTATGGAGCTGGAAGGATTAATTGGATTAGTCAAACAGACTTCGATGTTCAGTTTGGACGCTACAGATACAATACTGCTGCAACATTTGGTGGAGCTGGAACAGATTGGTCTGCTGGAATGGCTGGATATAATTGGCGTGTTGTTAAATACTCGAACGCTGTACCCGTTAATTCTCAAGTGACAGGATATGTTTCAGCCGCACCATCAGACGGAAGCATTGCTCGAATAGAGTATGGAATTGCATACACAACAAACGAAGCAACAGCTTGCTCTTCTTCGCCTTGTGCTATTAGGGCATCAACTGGAATTTCATCTGTTACTAGAGCAAGTGCGGGTCAATATACATTAAATTTCAGTCCGGCGTTTGCTGCCGCACCAGTTTGCTATATTGTTCCGTCATCTGGTCTGCGATATGTAACAGTGGGTTCATACACGACAACCACGGCTCTTGTTCAAACATTTACTGGAACGATTGGTGCGCCTTCATCGACAGATGTCGCGTTTAATTTTCAGTGCATAGGAGCGAAGTAGGTGAATACATGAAAAAATATATTGTTCCATCAGAAGACAATAAATCCTGGAAGTTAATTTCATCCCATGCTGTTCCTTCACATGCTGTGTGTGAGGCACCGGAGAACTGGACAAGAGAGATGGAGCCGTTCATTGAGGTGGATGCGGTTAAGACTGGGGGACAGATTAAGTCTATCGCTCGACTTGATCCGGCCTGGGCCAAGAAGCATCAGGAAAAGGTGGATGCACAGTTGTCGGTGGATCTTGTTCGTATGGCGAAGGTTGCGGCTAGTATTGAGAAGGCGAAGGCGGATATTAAGTTTAACGCTCTTAACCCAGTACAGAGGTATATTAAGTCTGTTCTTGGTGACTGGACGACTTCAGTTGGTGGATCAATTGGCCGATCAATAATGATCGCTATATTCAAAGATAAACTTTACTAGGGAGATATTATGAAGATGGCTTTGATGTTGTTGTTTCCGTTTGCGGCACTTGCTCAGGATGTTGTTGCGGAACCAAATGTTCCTTCTTTACTGGGGTCAGTGCTGAAGAACATAGCTACTGGCCAGTACGTTATGGCTGCGTCGGCTTTGGTTTTGATTCTAGTGTATCTTTTTAGGAAGTTTGTTCTTCCAAAGTTATCTTTGGGTAACGGGGTTTTGCCATACATTACTATAGCGTTGGGGGCCTTGGTGGGCATTCTTAGCAACATAGTCGCTGGTGTTGGACCTGCTGAGGCCGCCAACATTATACTTATTTCTGGTCCTGGGGCTGCGATGCTTTGGGATTCAGTGTTCAAGTTGATGGCTAAGAAGGGCTAGTCAGTGAGTAAGGTAGCCCTGGTGGTAGGCCACCGCATGAAAGCGCCAGGGTATTATTCTCCATTTTTAAAGCAATATGAATATCAGTTTTACGCGGAGCTAACGAAGGAGTTGGTTCCGGTGCTTCATGAGTTTGAGGTGGTGGTGTACTTTAAGGACGGTTTATCTACCGAGAAGGTTTATGAGGAGATCCAGAAGTGGAATCCTCATGTAGCCCTTGAGTTACACTTTAATGCGGCAGAGGACAAGCGGGCTTATGGCACAGAGACGCTTTGTATGCAGGGGTGGGGGTATCACGCCAAACTAATGCAAAACGCGATGGCGGCAGCATTAGGAAGAAATAAGGTTGGGGACAGAGGTGTTAAGTTATTAAGGGGTGGTGACAGGGGATTTGAGAATGTTTCTCAATTAGACTGTGCGACCTTACTTATCGAGCCTTTTTTTGGTTCCAACGCTGAGGACTGTGCTTTGTTTGAGGGAAGAAGGCCGGAGTTTTTTTCTGCTGTTTTGTCTGCGCTTAGGGCTATCTGTCGCAACCCTATCCCAGCGGATTTGAAGCCGGTATAATTTATTCTTGATCCATATCGGGAAGACTACTCCGTTCGCTATACGGCACGAGTACAGCGGCGAGATTGAGGTCTCCTGAAGCAAGAACTCCAAGAAGCGCTTGCACACCTTCAATAGAATCGTTTCCGCAGTCGAGTTGGATTCTGGCTCCGCCATCACGCTTCACCTTAATATCATAAATCTGGACGGTAAGTTTTATGGGTTCCATCTTCCTCTTAACTCGAGATCTCAGATCTTGCTATGGCTTTCGAGTACCACATCATGCTCTCTTCAAGCTTAGTTATGGCCAGAGACTTTTCTCTGGAAGCCTTGGCTCCATCATTCATTAGGGCAAGGAGCTCGTAGGCTTTAGCTCTCACCAACTTTAGCTGGTAAATCTGTGAATCTGTTAGTGGAAATGGATCAAACAATTGTGTATCCATGACACATTGGATAATAGAAAACCCCTCGGGTCAAGAGGGGTCTAGGAGTTGTTGACATCTATTCTCAATACCATATCGCAGTGTTTATGAAAAAGAAAAGGCCTTGCTTTGTGGGCAAGACCTTTATTAGAAAGTGAACCAACGTTTATTGGATGGGTTTGGTTTATCCATTCTACCATCCAATTACAAGTTAAAAATTAGTCAATTGCGCGCCTGTAAATGACTTTAAATCAGGCAAGTAGGGATACGAAAGTGCCTTACCAAGGTTTTAAACCAGATGACCGTAAGCCTCCGTAAGAGGGGGGAATAGTTGTCCACCTTAATTTATTTGGGGTGGGGGGAAAAAGCAAACAAACGACCTGGTTCTGGAATCTAATACGAGGGATTGGCCCTCTCATCTTCGATGAACAGCACGCGCCAGTATCCGGCCTGGGAACCGGAACGTACCATAACAAAAGCACTCGATGTTATGGGGCCTGTAAGTTGAAGAGAAATATTAACGCCTTAGTCGTAGCTCCTCCTGTAAGCGGGGTGAGTGAGTGAGGGGGATAACCTGAAGTGTATCAACAATCAAGACCAGTCGCCTTAAAAGGTGTCGCTCTAAGAATGTACTCTGGTGGACCGAAGATCCTTGTGTCAGACATCATATCCTCTCCTGGTTACGGTAAGCTGAGTGATTGGGAAAAGAAGTTCGTACATGATTTAAGCTATAGGCTATATAAAAAACTTGGGCTTAGTCCAAACCAGTCTCAAAAACTCATGTCAATACATAGGAAATCAGTAGTTAGATGAAATCGTGGTTGGTTGTTATTGGGGGTATGGTTTATTTAACGGTAATTGTTGCTTTAATAATACTTGTGTATGAATTCTTGACCAATGACTGAACACCGCAGGATAGTTCGTGTGAGGTGACCAATGTATGGACAGATATTTGTAGCTCTTTCTTTAGCACTACTGCTTCTAGTTATTACAGATCCAGAGGAGATTTAAGTGGGGCGACCGATACCTAAAAACGAGTGGCGTCTGTTTGAAAAGCGGATTCAATTGGATTGCGATCTACAAAAAATAATGTGCATCAAGATACCTGAAACAGTCCGTGGACTTTACAAGATAAACGGAAGGGCCGTACCAAGAGTAGTTAAATCAAATCCTGATTTTGTTTTGGGAATAGATGGTCTATTTGTTTTGTTCGATGCCAAGGTGACTAATGACAGGCTTTGGAACCTAAAAAAATACGCACTCAATGAAGAAAAGATACATCAGTTTCACGCCCTACTCTTAGCCAGCCAATACGGAAATGTCTCTGGATACATGGTGTGGTTCAGGACATATTCTGTTATCACTTGGATTCCAATTGAGGTTATACAGAGAGGATACGAAAACAAACTTGCGTCCATTACACCAGAAACAGACGGAGTAATCTCACAAAAAGATGATGAACTAATAAGGTTCAGAGAACTCTTTGGGGTTAAGTATGTCGTGGCAAGAGGAGAAGTTATAAAATGATTTGTGTTTGTTTGGGGGAGTTGTAGGATGAAACCATCTGAGCTTGCGGAAGAGTATGTTCAAATGTTCTCTGATAAAGAGATGCGAGTTCAACCGTTTACCTCCGCTAGAAAATGTTACGAGGCCGGATTCGAGAGGGCGATTGAGCTTTGCTTGGAAGAAGTTGCTATGTTTAGCTGGGATAAACCACACAACGGATTTTCTGAATACGGAAAAGGGGCTCAAGAAGTTGTGGACCAAATTATAAACAATATCAAATCGCTGTCAGAGCGAGAGATCGGAAGAGCGTCGTGTAGGGAAAGAGTGTAGATATAGGTGGTCGCCGTATC
>CAZHOZ010000003.1:0-16911 GCA_964533895.1 uncultured Candidatus Saccharibacteria bacterium
GACAGTAAAAGTTGTCGCACTAAATCATAATCAAGGGCGGATAATTCACTATCTCCAACACGATGTTTATTAAAAATTTCCTTTAAAAGATTCTCTTTATCGTTGTAATCCTCAAGTTCAATCGCGAAAAATCTCTTTAAACCGGAAACATTGTAGTAGCCGTTGGCCTCAAGGAAGCGCATGCGCTCCTGATAATTATTAGTACCGGTTTGGCCTATCTTTATTAGACCTGAGACCGCTGTTGTCATGATGTAAATAATTCCTTTCATAGTTTTATTTCACTAAATCATCTAAAGAAATGCCGAGGCCGTCGGCGATTTTTGTTATCGTTTGTAAAGAGGGATTTTGAATGACATCACTCTCAATTTTAGCCAAAGTCGTATAGGGAATGTCCGCCTTTTTAGCTAAAGCGTCTTGAGTAATGTCTCTCTTTTTTCTCCATGCTTTGATTTTTTGGCCTATTGTTTTGACTTGATTCATTTTCTTTTCTTCCATATAATGATAGTATAAAGATATTGGCATTTAGCAATCATCAATACTATGATAACAAATATATTGAAATCAATCAAATTAAAAATGAGGGAAGCCCGCTTTTGGCCCTCATAAAGTTCGAGTCCAGCCAGTTCCGTTCGGATATTTCCCAACTGGCGGAACAGACGGGTCAGGAACTGCTCTCTGTCTCAAATTATAGCAGTTTTCAGGAAAAAATGGGACAAATGAGACACAGCAGAGCACATTCAGCGTGTGTGGCACTTTGACACGCTGCTATTGCACTAATTGGCTCATTTACGCACCCCAAGCAATGGTTTTTAGTAGGTTACTTAGCTCATATTCGTCAGCATGGCCACACAGCCCAAGGTAAGACGATATATTTTCGGGTGTTGTTCGATTTACAGCACGCTTCTTGGTCTTGTGTCGCAGTACAGTTGCATTTGGTTTTAAAACATATCCCAAGAAATCAATGCCTTGGTTCCAGCTCCTCAGCTCGGTTTTGTTTGGGTGAACAGCAAGGTAAAGTTCTTCAGTAAGAAACCGCGTTATGGGCTCAATGAGCGACTCCAAGTGCGCCCTGTCAGTGCTTAGAATGATAAAGTCATCGCAGTAACGGATATAATGCTTCTTTTTCAACTTGCGCTTCACAAACCAGTCGAATTGGTGCATATAAACATTTGCAAACAGCTGGCTAGTGAGATTGCCAAGCGGGATGCCCTTACCCTTGGTAACTTCGTAGCTACCAATCACTTCATCTATACATTCAACAAGTCGAGCGTCTCGGACGCGCCCAATTAACAATTCCCTCAAAACTTGCTGGTCAACAGAGGCAAAGAACTGCTTGATGTCGCACTTTAGTGCGTAAACGGTTTGTGTATTATTCTTACTCGCTCGCCTAAGGAAGGTTTGTAGTCGGGTTACGGCGGCGTGTGTCCCTTTGTTCTTCCGACAAGAGAAGCTATCGAAAATGAAACGAGGCTCAAAGAGTGGCTCAATTGCACTGACGATCAGCTGGTGTACAATGCGATCGCGAACACTTGCTTTGTGAACCCTCCTTTGTTTTGGGTCCCAAACAGTAAAAGGTACATAGGTTCCGTGTTTGTAATCATTAGTGGCTAACCTTTCTTGAAGATCAAAGAGGTTTTGCTCGAATCTGTGCTCGTATTCGATAACATCGGCTCGGCCATGCTTGCCCTTGCTAAACAGATACCAAGCTTTGTACAGGTTTACTGTAGAATAAATGTAGTCAAATGACGATAAATAGGAGAATGTATGAGCACTGTTAAAAGCCGGAAACAAACTGAGTTGAGCGGAGGTATTATCGATGTCCCGATTATTCATTCTCTTTACCATCTGTATAAAGTCCTTCATGTGTTGTTATTAAAATTCCCCAAGTCCCAACGATACACATTGGGCTCAAAAATACAGGCTGAGCTACTAGCCACGGCAGAGGCTGTTATCGCAGCAGCCACCACCTCTGACCGCCTTAGAAAAGTAGATCATCTCAATATTGCTTCGGCAAAACTTGATCTAATTCGCCTACTGGTGAGGTTGGCCAAAGACTGTAAGTGTCTTGATAACGAAACTTATTTAGATCTCGAGTCTCAACTACATGAGATCGGCAAGATGCTTGGTGGTTGGATAAAATCTTTGTAACCACAAAATAAAGGAGGGGTATTTCACCCTCCTTTATTATTCGAGTAGTCCCTCACGACCGGAGCTGCCCAGTTCTGATTCCGATTGTCGGACCAGTTGGCGTTCAGCTGCACCTTGCGGTCGTCGCGGTTCCAGTTGAGGTAGGGCACGTTCGTCCAGGCCTCGTTGCCGGAAACACAACAGCGCCGCTTGCCTTCTGGTCCACTGAGCCCAGACGTATCCAGGCTCTGTATTTTATGCGAGATCAAATATCTCTGGCAAGAAGCACGGAGTGCTCGATTAATCGCCTACACGCTCTAGTAATCCGTAAACAACCAGACTCTGGTAGTGTTGCGACAATGAGAGATTTCGGTGACCCAAGCTCCGTAAAGCTGGGTTCATTAACCTACTCTCCACATCAGATTATAACGCAATATGTTTACCTGATAAAAGGAAGAAATTCTGGGCATGAAGAAGGGGCGCTTCTTCATGTTGTTGCTTTCGCAAAAAATGATTTGGCGCCCCTGCGGGGCGGAGAGCCAAGGGAAAAGTCCCAAGGCTCTCCGAGCCCCAAGGAGACAAGCTCCTAGTTCAGCACTCCCCTCACGACCGGAGCTGCCCAGCTCTGATACCGATCGTCGGACCAGTCGGCGTCCAGCTGCACCCCGCGGTCGTCGCGGTTCCAGTCGAGGTAGGGCACGTACGTCCAGGCCTCGTCGCCGGGGATGGTCGCCTGATAGCCCGGCAGCCACACGAAGGGCACCTTGGTTCCGTCCATGGCCTGCACCCACTTGGGGAAGTGGGCAGCCGATGCCAGTACACCCGCGTGGGCGGAGCTGGCGTCTCGGACGTCCATGGGGCGGACACCCGTCTTGGCATCCCAGTTGGCACCGAGGTCGATGACCTCCCAGCGCAGGCCGGGCTTGTGCTCGATGTCTTCCAGGAGACGCAGGTTGTCGGGCGTGCTCTTCAGCTCCTCCCAACGCCAGTGGTTGGGCTGCTGCTCGAAAGCAACGACCCAGAGCTCCTCGAAGGTGATGCCGACGTTGGCGAGGTACGGGACGAGGACGAGAACCGTCAGACGGTCGCTCGGCCAGGCCTGCTGCTCAAGAACAGCCTCCGCAGCCCGGAAGTCCTCCTCGGTGAAGCCCCACGACCGGCTGATGTTCCAGCTGCGCACGTTGGCGAGCTGGGCTTCAGGCGAGACGAACATGTCGTGGATCAGGTCGGAGTTGTAGAACCGACCCTCGATGATTCGCTGGAGGGCACCTCGTACCTCTTCGGGATCCAGCGAGCCGTTGCCGACGCGCTTGAGGATCTCGTGGTGCTGGCCGTCGATGCGAACCAGGTCTTCGGTGGTGGTCATGACACACGCTTTCCAGCCGTATGACTTCACTGATACCAGGGTGGCAGCAGTGATCTCAACTTTCATTGAGAACGGCATATAACCACTAATAAGTTTAGGGGCAAAATGCCATTCTCAATCAGTTGGAAGTGCTGAGCTAAATTATCAAGATACTGTCGTATAGTATCATATTATTGTTATGCTGTCAAGATAACGCATGTCGGCTCTGGCTGTGGCACGAACATGGTAGGGCTCTAAGTTTTGGGCATGAAGAAGGGGCGCTTCTTCAATGTACTTTCGTAAAAATTGAATTTGCGCCCCTGCGGGGCGGAGAGCCAAGGGAAAAGTCCCAAGGCTCTCCGAGCCCCGAAGGACCGAAGTCCGAGTACTACGACTCCCTCACGACCGGAGCTGCCCAGCTCTGATACCGATCGTCGGACCAGTCGGCGCCCAGCTGCACCCCGCGGTCGTCGCGGTTCCAGCTGAGGTAGGGCACGTGCGTCCAGGCCTCGTAGCCGGAAACCGTGGCCTGGTAGCCAGTGAGATCGACGTACGGGAGGTTCTCGCCGTCCTGCTCCTGGAGCAGTTCAGCGTGGAGCCCGTAGGCGGCCATGGCTTCGGCGTGGGCGAGGAACTCACCTGCTGCCTTGGCCTGCGGCCGAACCTCGTCGATGGTGCGACCCTTCTCGGGTTCCCAGTGGGCCACCAGGTTGATGCGAACTCGGTGGATACCGGGCTCGTACAACTTGGTGTTGGGATCGAGACGGAGGTTCTTGCGGCCGGTCTTGAGACCGTCCCAACGCCAAGCGTTGGGCTGCGTGGCCACCAAAACCTTCCACCAGGCCTCGATGTTCTTCTCCGGCGAACCGAAGTCGACGTAGAGGATCTCGAGGTCATCCACCGACTGGACGTGGTCGCCTGACGTGTCGACGGCAGCGAACTGCTCATCGGTCAGGACGTTGTCCCAGTGAAGGATGTTGAACTGCTTCAGCAGGTTCAGCTGCTGCCACAGAGGGAGCAGCTTGTCGTTGTAGCGGCCGAAGCGATCGGCGAGGACGAACTTGCCCTCGGTGATCTCCTGCAGAGCCTGCAGGACGTACGCCTGGTCACGCTCTCCGGAGAGGAACATGCGAGCCAGTTCGGTGTTGCGACGCGTAAACGCTGCCACCTGGGTATCGGTTGCCTTACTCATGACAGTCTCCAGTGCCGCTGCTAACCCACACTTACACCCCATTGGTGCATTGTGGCCTCAAACCTTGGTTTGAGAACGGCACACCATAACCAAATAATTGGTCACAAGGTGCCGTTCTCAAGGAGTTGAAAGCTAAATTATCAAGATACCACCGTATTGTATCATAAAGTGCTTGTGCTGTCAAGGTTCAGCTGGGGGTTTGTCAGTAGTGCCGGTATCAAAAAAGGAGCGATTATCGCTCCCTTCTCTTGATCGGACCAGTATTACTGAAGGTTAACTTTTACACCATTCGAGAATGCGCTGTCGTGTAGCTCAGCGGTTGCAGGTGTCTGGTCCTTGGGTACATCAAATACAATTGCGCCAGTCACGCTATTACCAGGGTTAATGTCGTTGTACCAACTTGTTCCGTTTGGAGCATTGTAGATTGTTGCACTATCGTCTGCTGAATACTTCTGCCCGCTAGCGTTAAAGAGGTATTGGTTACTCGACAGAAGGCTCTGTGCTTCACCACCTATATTCTTAACAGTTACATTGAGTAGACAGTACTGACCTTGGGCTGTTTTGTTGAGAAACTCCGAACCAACACTAGTCTTACCACAATCAATGCTGCTAACCGTAAATTCAAACTTTCCATCATTGGCGGCCTCACCTATCTTAGCTGTCGTAGCAGCCTTACTGGCTGAAGACTTAGATGAGCTTCCATTCGAGCTAGTACCCTTATTGCCGCCAGCAGCGGAACTTATGACCCCAATCACGATCAGAGCCAGAATTACAGTAATAACTTTGTGCTTCATAAACCAGTTAGTTGATTTTTCCTTAGCCATTTATCTTCTCCTTGTGTTAGTAATCATATGATTACGTAAATCGTAGCTTACAGTTTGCTTGTAGTCAAATGATTATGTTCTTATTTTTGACCCAAACCTACCATAAAGAGGATGTCAAATGATTACAAAGAACGAGAATTTTTGGACAATGTGGCTAAGCGTATAGCCGATATTAGGCGTGCTAAGGGAGTAACCCAAGAGAAGTTAGCTGCCGACACCGGTTTAGACCGGGTTGCCATAGCCAATATTGAAACAGGTAAGCGACGCCCTACTGTCACGACAGTGCATAAACTAGCACTCGGACTAGGCGTAAATGTCACGGAGTTCTTTAGGTAGTCGGAGGATTCTTGAGGACCTGGACTACAGTGCCCTCAATGAACGCATCAAAGTCTTCATCGGCGGTTAGATAAATGGGCTCAAAGGATTCACTAGACTCTGACAAGAGATCGATTTGGCCATTTTCGGGTCTAAAGTATATTCTCTTGATGTTAACCCGATTGTCTCCATCATTCACAACCACAATCTCTCTGTTTCTCGGAGTTCTCCTCGATTTATCTACGATAACAAAATCCCCATTTTCAATTCGAAGCCCATTTATTTCAGCTTGGTTCATTGAGTTTCCCTTTACTCTTAACACGATAAGCTCAGGGTAGTTCCTTGAACGGAGCAAAGCTGGGGAGACCGAAATATAGCCCTCTATCGTGCTTTTAGCAAGAGTAGTTGCTGGGCCAGCGTTGGCCGCTCCTAGAATAGGTAAGCGAATCAACTGTGAGACGCCCATATTGGCCTCGGCCAATTTTCTAGGCGAAACGCTTGCAGGGCGGTCAACCTCACTCAACTTACCAGAGGATATTAACTGATTTAGGTGGTACTTTACGACTTGGGGATGAACTCGTTTTTCACTATCACCCAGTTGCCGACCAATTTCTCGGTAGCTCAGTGAGGATAGTTTCCGTACTTTATCAAGCTCAAGGAGGGCTCGTTGTATAGGGTGTATATCAGACATTGCATATAGTATAGCACGGCTACATGAACAAACCTATTGACACCCCCGTCAAAAGTGTGCTATCATCTGACCAACACTAAGCTCAATCGGCCCGGTGAATAGAAATAGTAAGGTTCACCGAGGAGGGTGAAACATGAGAATCAGAATAACTTGTATCAATAAAGATAATGGCAACCATGCTAATCCTCACGAGGCGATTAGTCGCTTTGGATGGGTAGAAGACGGCTCAACCCAGGTCAAACACTCCACTCTTGGTCAAATGGTCGAGTTTTTGGGCAACAAACTAAATAGTGCATATGTAAGTAGCGGCAACGTAAGTGCTCTATGCTATATCAATAAGAGCGCCTACGGTAACTTGTTCATTCAGACATATTCAGATAATAGATGGCAAGATAATCTATTGAGCTTACCGGAATGTAAAAATCATGCCTAAGCCAAACATTCATACCACATACAACAAAGAAGAGAGGAATTGGCGAAATATTACGGAAGGAGCTCAGCGCCCTGCTGCGGTGTATAAAAATAAAGCTGAGGCTCAGGCGACCGGACGAGAAATGGCCATCAATCGTAAGGTCGAACAGTTAATTCATGACAAGAACGGCCAGATTAAGCAGCGTAATAGTTATGGGCACGATCCAAGAAACATTAAGGGTTAAAGCAGATGCTAATTACTCAAACAAAAATAATTCCACCCGGTCAATATGAGCCTCGTGAGGATTCTCTTGATATATTCCTTACAGATTTAGCCGTTCACGCCCAAAAGTCTAACAACCCTAGCTCTCTAGTGCGTAGTTACACCAAGAAAACGAAAGGTAACAAATCGAGAAGAGCTCATAGCCGCAGCATTCGGATTAAAAGCGATGGTGTCATCGAAGCGGGATTTGGCTTCGATGAAAAGGAGCTCCTCCAGATCTTACAGAAACAAAATAAAAGTATGTTGCGCGTGTATATGCCTGCAGAAGGTCTGCCGGTGTATATGGCGCAAGATGCGCTAGAAAAAGTAAGATCAATCAACAAGAAGCTCATTAAAACTTAATTCACTTGCTAATACAGTGAGGAATTGTGTATTTCTCCCCCACGGGAGATAGACGGCTCTAGTAGCTAGAGCTTGAGAGGCATCGTGCCTCGACAGTGCCCACTCTGCAGCGATATGGACGAGTCCGATTGTGTAACAACTTTCGGGTAGCTCGTCGATATGGCTGTGGTGTGGGCACTTTTTGTTAAATAAATGCCAAAGGAGGAAATCATGGCAAATCAAGAACTACAGATTCAACAAGTAAAGATTAGTGGACTCAATCCGGCTCCCTATAACCCGCGTAAATGGAGTGAGCCTGCTATCGCCCAGCTCACAGAAAGCATCAAGCAATTTGGGTTGGTAGACCCAATATTGGTCAATGCTGATCCGGCTCGTAAGAATATAGTCATCGGTGGACACTTCCGGCTCAAGGTTGCCAAAGACCTTGGCTATAAAGAGGTGCCAGTGGTCTACCTTAACATTTCCGACGAAGCACAGGAGCGCGAGCTCAATCTACGGCTCAATAAGAACCTAGGTGAGTGGGATTATGAGCTTTTATCTCGGTTCGACGAGACCCTACTTTCATCAATTGGGTTCGATAGCGAAGATCTCGATAGCATTTTCGATATAGAAGTCGATGAACCGGAGCAGTTTGATCTGCAAAAAGAACTCGAGAAGTTGGATATAGCATCCGTCGAAGCTAAGAAAGGTGACATTTACCAGCTCGGCGACTCTCGACTTATGGTCGGTGACTCAACGGTTGAGGCAGATATGCTGGCACTCATGAACGGTGAGCAGGCAGACATGGTAATGACCGACCCACCCTACCGCCTGTCATATATGAAGGGCGGTATTCGTCACGGAAAGCCAGTCACGGGGTTTGGGGCGAAGCGCAATCGAAAGTACTTGGAAACAGATGAATTACCTGAAGACTTCACCGAGCTCTGGATGGCCAATGTAGCCAAGGTTGCCAAGCCGGACTTCTCCATCATTGTCTATGAGGCGTGGCACAATGTTCGTGAGATTTGGGGTGTCATGGAACAATACTGGCGAGTGCGGAACATGCTCATATGGCACTTGCCAAACCGTCACCAAGGTTTCGCCGCTAAATACAAGTTCTTTTCGAAGTATGATCTTGCCATGATTGGTGCAAGCGGCACTGTTGAATATAACAATGAGCCCGAAGAAGGGTCCTTGCAGGAAGAATACGAAACAGCACTTTACGCTACTGCTGGCAAACCACAATGGGAGGGCTACGAAGGCGGCAAGAAATACCAACCCAGTGACTTTATAGAGTTTAACGCCAATGACGCTAAACACTCGGGTCAAAACGTGGTATTCGGCACAAAACCACTGGAGATCCTTATCCCCTATATCAAGGTACTTACGAAGCGAGATGACTTGGTGCTTGAGCCCTTCTGCGGTAGTGGCAGTACCCTCATTGCCAGCACTAAGCTCAAGCGACGCTGTTACATCATGGAGAAATCGCCCGTCTATGCCGAAGTCGCGCTCAAGCGCTGGGAAAAACTTACTGGTGAAAAACGGGTGAAGTTATGAGCCGCAACATCGACAGCGATAAAAAACGTCTGCTTGAGAAGCTCGCCAAAACGCCAATTGTGGAGGTTGCCTGCAAGCAAGTTGGGCTAGCACGCAGCACGTACTACCGATGGTATAAGGAGGATGAGAGTTTTGCAGAAGCATGCAATGAGGCAATTGAGCAGAGTGCAGGGTTAATCAACGATATGGCAGAAAGCCAGCTCATTAATGCGATTAAAGAGCAGAATATGTCTGCCATAGTCTTCTGGCTGAAGCATCATCATCACAGCTACCGTACACGGGTTGAAGTGGATGCAAGGATCGGTACCGTGCAGCAAAGTCTTAATCCGGAGCAAGCCGAGATTGTATCACAAGCCCTGAAACTAGCAGGGCTACTTAACGCAACAGAGGAGGCCAAGGATGGAGGCAAGTGAACTACAACAAAAAATGTTTACCGATCGGGGAGTTCGCAAAGAAGTTACGGAGCAAAGTCATCAGTGGTTTTTCTCGACCTACTTCCCCAACTATATTACTCATGCTACGGCGGACATACATCGTCAACTCTTCGCAATTACTGAGGACGACCAAGCGCCGTTGGCGGTAGTTGTGGCATTCCGAGGTTCGGCAAAGTCAACCATCATAACAATGTCATACCCCATTTGGGCGATAGTTGGCAAACAACAGAAGAAATTTGTACTAATAGCCAGCCAAACACAATACCAGGCTCGAGTTCATCTGACTAACATTAAGCGCGAGCTTGAAAGCAATGAATTGCTGGCCAATGACATGGGACCGTTTGTTGAGCAGCGTGAGGAATGGGGTTCAACTTCGCTATACATTCCAAAGTACAACGCTCGGATTACGGCAATATCAACCGAGCAGAGTGTGCGTGGGGTTCGCCACGGAGCTTATCGGCCAGATCTGATTATCGCTGATGATGTCGAAGACATGGCTTCCGTTAAGACCCGCGAGGGGCGCAATAAAACATTTGATTGGTATACTAGCGAAATTATTCCTGCCGGTGATACGCACACAAAAAGGATTGCTATTGGTAACTTACTCCATGAGGATTCCCTTTTGATGCGGCTGAAGGAGCGCATTGAGAATGATGAGATTGATGGTGTTTACTATGAGTTCCCAATAATCTCAAAAAACAGGAGCTTATGGCCTGGTAAATACCCAGACAAAGCATCGTTAAACAATCTCAGGCGTTCAGTAGCTAATAGAGTTGCCTGGGAGCGCGAATACATGCTACGCATAGTCCCGGATGAGGACCAGGTAATCGACCCGCGCTGGATTCAGTATTACGACGAACTGCCTGCAAGAACGGAGGCTAATCAGTACATTAACTCCTTCCTCTCGGTAGACCTCGCCATTTCCCAGAAGGCCACCGCTGATTGTACGGCCATTATCGTTATTCACGTTTTTGGGCATGAGCTTGCTAATCGCAAGTATTACATAGACAAGCGCTTCGTAAACGACCGAATTACTCATTTGGCAACACTTGATACTATTGCCTCAATGTATAACGCCCTTTTGAGCAAGTGGGAACAAAAACCAAGGGTACTGGTCGAGGAAGTCCAATACCAGGCAGCGGTACTGGAACAGCTAAGCGACCGTAAGGTTCAATCAAGAGGCATTAAGATCCATACTGACAAACGAGCTCGGCTCCAGCTTGCCAGTCCGCTTTTTGAACAAGGTATGGTGTACTTTCCTACTGATCGTGCTGTAGCTCCTATCATCCAGCAGCTGGTTGGCTTTGGAGTAGAAAAACATGATGATCTTGCCGATGCAGTCTCCATGGGGCTAAATTACATTCAAACAAATGTAAAATGGGAGGTCGTGTTTGGGTTCGGTTTTATAGGCGGCCATGGCGATGATGTATTTGAAGAATTTTATGGCATTAAGTACTTGGACGAGGAGAAGAAAAAACACTAGACTTCCCGAAACCATACGGTATCCTTGTCCTGCATGGAAACCGACCTCACCTACTGCTTGTATGCTCGCAAATCATCCGAACAGGATGAGAGGCAGGCGCTTTCTATTGAGCAACAGATCAAGGAAATGCAGCTCTTAGCCGACCACTGGGGTATCAGGGTGGCTGAAATCAGGCGTGAAAGCCATTCATCAAAGAGTTCTGGAACGAGACCAGTATTCAATCGGCTCATTAAGGACATTCAGCTCGGCCACTTTAATGGCATTGTAACCTGGGCACCAGACAGATTGAGTCGAAATGCTGGTGACCTCGGCATTCTTGTCGACTTAATGGACCAAGGCAAGCTTGTTGAAATTCGAACGCACGGCCAGACCTTCACAAACTCCCCTAACGAGAAGTTCTTGCTGATGATCTTAGGGTCACAAGCCAAACTCGAGAATGACAATAGAGGGCTAAATGTGATTCGTGGTCTTCATAATAAGGCCGCCAATGGCTGGAGGCCAGGAGTCGCGCCGATTGGCTATCTGAATAATGGCTTGGGTGAAGAAAAGATCATAGTCGATACGCTTAGAGCGCCAATCATAGCAGAGATGTTTGAGCGTGTTGCGAAACAAGCCTACACCGGACGCGATGTAAAGCGCTGGCTGAATGACATCGATTTCAGAAGCAAGCACAATAAACGCCTTGTGTTGAGCCACATCTACCGTACATTAAAGAACCCTTTCTACTATGGCGAGTTTCAATACCCTAAGACTAGCGAAACGATGCACATTGGCAAACATGCCCCAATAATTAGCAAGGATCTATTCGATGAAGTACAAATTCAACTTGCAGTCGCGCCAAAGGCACCAGCCGGTACTAAAGAATTCAGTTTTACACGGATGATTAAATGTGGAGCATGCAAAACAGGCATTACGGCGGAGGAAAAGCTCAAGAAGCTCCAGTCGGGAGAGATTAGACGGTACGTGTATTACCATTGTGGCCGTGCTAACGACCTTGATTGTACCCAGCCGTATATTCGAGAGGCTGAGCTGATGTTGGAGCTCCTGGGGCTCATAGAGCAGCTGGAACTTGATGAAATAGGTGCTCAGGAGCAGTTTAAAGACGAACTGGCACGTTACGAGAAGTTTATTGGTGTGCTTGGTCAAGCTGGCTCACAAACAACCAAACACATCATTGATCTTAAGGCGTACGCGAAATATGTTCTGGAACACGGTACCAAAGATGAAAAACGCGAGATCCTCAAGTATGTAAGTGGCGAATTATATCTTAAAGATCAAAGGGTCTATGTTGAGCGAAAAGTAGGGTCTAAAAAAATGGCCTAAGCCGGTTCGAATCGCATTCTCATCTGGATGGGATTTGAGGGTTTTATTGGATTCTGTAAGTTTTAGGACAACCTACTCACCCAGAGTAGGGCCGTTAGGAGGACGGGTCGTTTTAGAACTATATTCTTGGCGGAGAGGGTGGGATTCGAACCCACGGTACGATTGCTCGCACACTTGTTTTCGAGACAAGCCAGTTCAACCACTCCTGCACCTCTCCTGGTGCGCCCGAAGGGATTTGAACCCCTGGCCTTTGGTACCGGAAACCAACGCTCTATCCAACTGAGCTACGGGCGCTCGTTTCTTTTAAAAAAACTTAGCTTGTAGGAAAGCTGTTCGGACTCGAGTATTATACCTGATTTTTTGCGTATTGCCAGGCGAGGGTCGAAGTAGCTACTTTGCAGTAGGCGCTGAAGGTGGCGTAGGGGCTGGTGGCTGGGCTGGCATAGCCGCAGGGGCTGGTGGGATTACCGCTGGCGTTGGGGGTGGAGCGGCGGTTGTGGTACCGGTTAGGTAAGTGTAGAGCAGTGGGATGGCAGCCGAGTAGAACATTGCTGGTATATAAGCTAGGAGCGCACAAGCTATTATTATTAAAGTAAACAGATAAGATGCTGAATCTGATAATGAGGTGCCGTTCAAAGCCATCACGCCAGTCGCCATGGCCCCAGTTAGAAGGGTGAGAAAAGGTAATAAAAACATTAAAACACTTACGACACCAACCGAGAAAATTTTGCCTGAGTGTCCTTTGGTCAGTGTCCAGGTGCGTTTAAAGGCGTCGTACCCACCCATTCTATCATTATCGATTAATACATAAGAGAGAGGTGTGAGGCGTATTGCAACGATGATGCCCGGAATAATGAGGCACATAAAGCCAGCGATAATTACTAACCCCGCCAAAATATAGGCTAGGATGAAACGCACAAAGTTCTTCAGCGCATATTGAAAAGCAGCGCCAAGCTTTATAACTGAGCCTCGTACTGAGCTTAAAAGTATGTATGTCATCATAATACCCGCAAAGAATGATGCTATGTTTTCAACAAGCTTAGCGGCATTTGTCGCGAGATCTTGTTTTCCTGACAGGTTGATACCTACAGAGTAGCTGTTTGTGGCGTCAGTATCTACTCCCGCCATGGTCAGAAAGATACCTGACAGTAGGAACACACCGCCTGTAATGAGGGCGATTAGTATGAGGGGCCACACAACTCGCATGACTGTAGTCACGCTGGGCTTAAATAGTCCAAGTGCACCGGGGTAAGTGGGCTGTTGAGGGGATGGCGGAGGTGGCGGTGCTGTGGCAGAACTAGGTACTGGAGGAGCTGATGTGGCCATGGCGGCTATCCTTATTTACTATCTCGACTATAGATGAATGTATTAAAAAGTGCCAATAAGCTGTGAATAAAAAAAAGAAGTGCCGGCCGGGGATTACTCCCCGACCGGCGGGTGTTCGTGAGCCTAGTGACGCGCTATGGTGTGCGTTATGTGTCTTAAAAGTGGCTTACGTTTATCGTCGAGTACTGGCTTGAATTTTGCCGAAGCTTACGTCCGTGTGATGGACGCGCTACTCGGCGCTACGATCCAAGAGGAACCATTGGAGGCCCACCTTGGCCGCAGACTATCACCTCGCCAGCAAAAGGTGACAGTAGTGAAGGGGGTGGGATTCGAACCCACGTACCTCCCGCCGGTGGACGGATGCTCTCCAATGAGCTACCCCCTCTTTGACGCTCGTTATCTTACAGGCACGGTGTTGGCAGCACCGCCAAAGCAAGACAACAAGTGTCATTGTCGGGCTGACAGGATTCGAACCTGTTACCACCAAGGCAAAGGCTTGGCAGCTCTACCCTTGAGCTTACAGCCCGTGGTCGGAGATGGTGCCCCTTGGTGCACACATCCCCTCTCCTATTTGCCGCTGGAAGGTAGTAGCGGTTGACGTTGCGAATGCCGGCTCGCGACAAGGTGTTGGTCTCTTGCCCGTCATAGTATACAGACCAAGGTCTGCCCGAGCTTGAGTTCTTCGGCATGGGGCGGAGTCTCGGGAAACCCATCTACCACGGATGAAGTAGTGATGCCGAAGTCTGGGTGGTAGCCCAGAAAGGTTGCATATAGGTGCGAAACGGTTGTGACTCACGAATATCTTAGTGAGTCACAGTTTTGTCTAGTGTGATCGAGAAAGGATACTTCCTTCCCCGAATTCACGAGATAATATGGTGCGCTCGGCAGGATTCGAACCTGCGACCTCTGGTACCGCAAACCAACGCTCTATCCAACTGAGCTACGAGCGCACGCCCTTTCTCTCTTCGGGTTTTGGCGAAAATATTTTTCGCTACCACTCTCCGCGAGAAACTCCTCCTAAAAAAATACCAACCGCTTTCCAGTGTTCATATTGAGAAACTATTATGAATTCACTATAGGAGTGCTAAGTTGCTATTTTTAAAAAGGAAATTCATACAAAAGGTGCAAAAGCAGAGGCTATTTTACCTAATTTTCTCTGATTCGTAAAGACTTAGAACTTCAGACGCTTGAAAAAAGATTCGCCCACATAACCTTGGGGCTCGGTTTCTGGGAGCACTGAGGTGAGGATGTCAGCTATGTCCTCGACCTCATCCTCGTTGACGTGCAGTGTAACGAGCTGACCAAAGCGCTTGGCGGGCACAAGTTCGAATGTGGTTAGCTTGCCAGTTGTGACGACAAAGAAAGACTTGAAATTGGTATAGGGATGGAGTTTGCCATCAACCGCAACGTGAAAAGAAGCTAGTTCATAGCTGTGGTCGCCAATACCACGGTTTGTGTAGAGTGAGAGTGCCCAGGGTACGAGAACACCGAGCGGAATGATTACCCAGGTTTGAGTAAAGATTGCAAGAACAATAATAGCAGCAGCGATGAGGCCAAGCACGATGTACCACGTGGTGCTTTTGTGCTCTGGGGTGATGTCTTGAATTTGCCACTGCAGCAAGACTTCGTCGGGCTGACTTTCAACCGACTGCTCACTAACCTGGGGGTCAGTTGGGTCTATTTCTGGAGGCAGGGCATCTGGTTGCATACTATCGCCATTATCTCGCAATTATTTAAAAAGGGCAAAGCCCTCATGTTTTAAGCGTCTTTTTTGTCGTCTTTTTTCTTGTCGAGACGGTCGAGTCCAAGGATTTTGACTCCCAGATAGACTACACCAGCGATAATGGCAAAGTCTAAGATTGTTGCGAGAAAATTTCCGTAGGCTACTGTAGCACCGGCAATATTAATATTTGCGCCTTTTAAGCCATTGGTGGATCCAAGAGCCAGGCCAACAAACGGATTTACGATGTCATTGACGAGCGACGACACAACTTTTGCTACCGCAGCGCCGAGTATGAAGCCAACCGCCAGACCAATGACACCCTGTTCACGAATAAAATCCATAAAACCATTCATGTGCTTTTTCATATGTTATTTCCTAGAATAAATTGCTGTGTCGAACCCAGCTCCTCGAGCTACGGGCTCAAATTTATCTTATCACTATTCAATATAAAGCCAAACATGAGCTCGACTATATTTTAGATGACGGCTTTTAGACGAAGTTAGAACATTCTTTGAACAAAACCTCCACCAAGGAGGGCAGCCCCACCGCCTGCGCTAGAGCGCAGAGTCGGCTAGAGCTTAGTCGGTAGTGAATCTGGGCTTGATTTTTTGACCGAAGTATACTATAATAAATGTGAAGTAAAAAATAAAATGTCAGAAATACTCGCAAACAATAATCCGAATATAGCTACAGAAGAACGGATTGCCGGTAGCTCTTTAGTAGCTCGTGCTGCGTTACAAGAAATTGCTACCACACCCTTTAATAAGCACCAAGAGATTGTGGGCAGAACCGTTGATGTTGAAGTATTGGCAACTAACGGTAATAATTTGGGCAGCCTGAAAATTGACACTATTGATGATATGTCTGTTTTACCTATGGGTAGTAGAGTTGGGCTAGAAGCAGATTTTCATAACATAGATAGCCTAGAAAGCGCAACACCAGAACATTTTGATGCGTTTAAGCAAAAAATTGCTGCTGCACCAGAATACGAAAAGATGAGAGGCAAATTAATAAGGCTCACTCCCGAACAGCAAGAGCTGGAGTTACAGGTATTTTTTGCAGCTGGTCTAGCTGTTGGATACTTTGGTAGATACAAAGAAAGTGGACATTATACAGAAGAAGAAGTAGCGGAAAAGAAGCTGCAAAGAGACCAGACTTACGATTTGGAAAAATACACGCTTGACCCCTCAAGAGAGGATAGCTTAACAATCAAGCCATTGTCTAAAGCAGGTAATGAAGCAATGTGTACCGAGTATGCAGTTTTTGTTAAAGAGGTATTACATAGACTAGGTACAGATTTGTGCTATGTAGCCGCCGAAAAACAACATTGGTCTGATATGCCGTCTTTCTATCATTCCTTTCTGGTGTCTGCTGATGGCAAAACAGTCATAGACCCATTAGAAACAGCAGCACACTATGAGACAAGACTTTCATACGGAGTTTATACATTACCGGAGTCATTTTACGTGTCTGGCGAGCCAGTTGAAGGCACCGGAAGCTGGAATAGCAGTACAAATGTCTATTCATTGTCGCATATAGAAGTACCCACTTCGTAA
>CAZHOZ010000004.1:0-6408 GCA_964533895.1 uncultured Candidatus Saccharibacteria bacterium
CATCGATCCAGCGGACGATAAGGTACTAATCTTGTCTCTAGCTGTGGCATACAGTGCGCTAGTCTGGCGATTTCATGGAATCGCAGTTTTCATCCCTGTGGTCGGTGCTCTGATCTGGATGATATGGGTTGAAATCAAGCTGGTACTAATAGCTCGTGACACCAAAGTCATGGTTGATCTGCTTGGCGACGTCGATCTGCCTGGTGCAAACGTTTTTGGCAAGATCAAGTTCACCATCCAATCTCTGTCATTTCTACTCGCCTTCATAATCATGGTTACAGCTACGACGTCGTCCATCGGTGGCTTGTGGCTAGCATTTTTCATGATTTTGGCACGGTTTTTTGCCGATAAGAGCCTGGGGCGACATCGTCAGGATGTATGGAACCTCAAGGCTATCGCGCGTGAACGCGCTATAGTAGCCTCGGAGACGAAATCGACTTACAAGCTGTTTTTCTCACTGTTGCGCAATCGACCAACCAAAAAAAGCCTAAAGGAGGCATCATGATAAAAACACTACTTGGAGCAGCCATTGCGGTTGTCGCTGCCCTATTTGTTTGTCGGCTGGCAGAGGAGGCTGCCAAAGCCGAACAAGAGATGCGAGTTCGCGGCTTCGATTGATCGGTGCCTTTCAACTTCACCCCACCCCCGTCAAGATCTGACGGGGTATTTTTATTCCAAAACCGCTTTAATTCGCCGCACACCTGCCGAGGAGCTTTCTTCTTTTGTAATGCGAAACGTGCCAAGCTCACCGGTACGCGGTACGTGCGGGCCACCGCAAATCTCTCGACTATACCAATCACCTTCAGCTTCACCAACGGTGTAAACTTTCACAGTGTCTGGATACTTTTCACCAAAGGCACCCAGCGCACCGGCTTCGAAGGCATTTTCTTTACTCATTTCTACAAAACTGATTTCCAAATCACGCTTAATAACATCATTAACAATGCGCTCAACTTCAGCAATTTGCTCCGAGGTCATCTTTTCGGTGTGCGAAAAGTCAAACCGCAAACGCTCAGGGGTAATATTGCTACCGCGCTGCATCACATGGTCGCCCAATACATTGCGCAACGCACGGTACATAAGATGCGTAGCGGTATGATAGGCCACGGTCTTTGACGAATGATCTGCCAGACCACCCTTGAACTGACCGGCTGTAGCCGTGCGTGAGCGCTCTTTCTGCTCTTCTAAGAGTCGGCCAAATTCTTCCTGCCAATTTTCGACAACCGGCACGCCTTCTTTTTCGGCCTCTTCTAAGCTTAACTCTGCCGGGAATCCATAGGTGTCCGAGAGCTGAAAAATGAGTTTACCAGTTAGCTCGGTGCGTTTGCCAGTCGGCACTGGTGGACGCGGCGAAAGATCAAGCTCTGAGGTGCGTTTCTCAAACTCCCTCAGCCCGCGCTCCAATGTCTTACGGAAGGCTTCTTCTTCGGCCTGCAGAACACTCATCACTTCCTCAGCTCGCTCCACTACTTCGGCATAATCATCCTTATAAATATCAATCACCACAGGCACCACCGCTGCCATCAGGCCAGTCTGGACGCCAAGCTCCAGCCCACCACGAACCGCCCGGCGTACTAACCGGCGCATCACATAACCTTGCGCGGTGTTACTAGGTCGCACACCATCCACTGCCATAAAGGTCGCGCCACGCACATGGTCGGCAATGATACGCATAGCCGCTTCATTTCCTTCATAAGCCGTGCCGGTTAGCTCGACGAGTTTTCCCACAATAGGCCACAAAAGACTGGTACGATACACGTCGGGCGAGTCAATTACGGCAGCAGCTAGGCGCTCCAAACCGCCGCCAAAGTCGATATTTTTGTGCCGCAACTCATCAAAGCCAGCTTCGGTTTTAATGTATTGCATAAAAACCGAGTTGCCAATCTCTAAAAAGCGCGGGCTGTCGCTGGCTGGATGTGGCGCACCAAAACTCACATCATGATATGCATCGCCAAAATCATAAAATACCTCACTATCCGGACCACCCGGTTCGCCCACCGGCATATTCTCAGGAATACCTGCCCGACTCCACCAATTTTCATGCGCATCATAATAAAAGATTCGCCCGCCCTGCATGCCTTCCTTGTCACCGTTTTCAGCCGCCCCGATATCGACTATTTTTGCCTCCACGCCGGCCGCCTCAAACAATTCTCTCCATATCATCGCTGCCTCTTCATCTCTTGGTATCCCAAGATTTTCATCACCGGCAAAGCAACTCACATAGATCTTGCCTGGATCAAGCTGCAACTCTACCGTTATAAACTCCCAAAACCAGCGAATTTGCTGCTCTTTAAAATAATCACCCAAAGACCAATTCCCGAGCATCTCAAAAAATGTCGTGTGGCTGGTATCTCCGACCTCATCAATATCCTGTACACGAATACAAGTCTGCGAGTCCACCAGCCGCCTACCTTCTGGATGTGGCTCGCCCAAAAGATAAGGCACCATGGGCTGCATGCCAGAACCGGTAAACAGTGTGGTTGGGTCACCATCGGGCACGATATTTGCCCGCGGAACAATCACATGGCCTTGGCGCACCATGAATTCTAAGTATTTTTTGCGAACTAGCTGAGCGTTCATCGTGCTACACATTATACAAGTTCGTAACAGATATAGAAACGCTGCTATTAGAAAATATTAACCGTAACTAATTCCGAGCATGTGCTAGCTATTGTTTATTAACGATTTCATAGATGCCAACCGTGCCGCTCTTTACATCTTTATCGGTGTCATCTTCGAGAGTAGCTTGAAGTCTAAAAGTTTTATACGTCTTGTTGGTATTCGCACCAGCTGGCACATAACTATAGTCGCCTTTGGTTGTTGAGTCGGTCGGTATAGCTTTGAGATATTTGCCATCTATCAACTCCGCAAGGGTAGCTGGATATGACTGATTATCGTTATAATATTGCTCCAATCCCGACGAGATAGCTGAGAGATCATCTTTCCGTCTAACATCATTCGCGTTAGCATCTTTTTTCTCTTTATCTGTATCCGTCTTAGCTTCAGCCTCAGCCAGCTTCTTCTCGGCAGCTACTTTGTCACTCTTCGCCTGAGAGAGTTCTGCCTGTGCCGACCGGGCTTGCCACCACAAATAGCCAAAGGCTGCGGTGCTGGCCATTAAAACAAGCACCAAAAAGACAACCAGCACCTTCTTACCCTTACCGGCCTTACCAACATTCGCCGCTGGCATACCCATGGGAGTAGAGCTTTCTGTCGCACTGGGGGCAGCTGACGCCGACGGAACATTCGCACCCGGCTTAGTCGGCTCTACTGGCCTGGAAAGTGGTTCTGGAATTTTTTCGTCCATGCTATTCTTGCTCCTTCAGGGATTTTACAAAGGCTTGCACCGCAGTTTTTTCAGCCATTACAACTTCTTGTACACTGGCATCTGTAGAACAGGCTGATTGACCAGCTTCATACACGTAGTAGGTGTCACCAAACTTAAATATCGATTCGTTATCCACTTTGGCCTCCTCTATTTTTCCACCCTTATAGGTACTGCCTGCGGTATAGCTGGTGAGCGCACCGAGTGGACTAAACTCAGCCGTACATTTTGGCGCCGAATTGCTGACCTTGCGCTCGGCTTCAACTACTTTTGTGGTAGAAAACGTAATAACCTTATGCACTTGCTTATTCGAATCTGTCGTTTCCCTAAAACGATACGTAACAGTTTTGACATCATCCCCAAAGGCATAGGTCAAGCCAAGCTCCGGTATCAACCGCGTGCTGGTAGCCGTGGTAGCCGGAGAGGTTTTACTACTGTTGCCGGACAATCCCTTATTCGCTTCGGTAAGCTTATCTACATCCGACTGCAACTTTGCCACGTGCTGCTTTTCGCTCCACCAAAGATAGCCAAAAATCCCGGCTGCCACAAGAGCCAGAATAAATAAGAAGATTAAAAATCCTTTACCGCCACCTTTTTCTCCCTGAGAACGCTCGGCCGCCAAAGCCGGTGGGATATTACCATCATCGATTACCTCTGGCTCTATCACTTCTGGTGCGGGTTTAGCATCCTTTTTAGCAGCTGCCTTTTTAGGCTTATCATCCACCTCAACCTGTACAGTATCAGCCTGAGGAGTGTTGGTAATCTTATCACCTCCAAGCTCCTCGGCAATATCAGCCATGGTTTTGGTTTCTTCTTTTTTATTGTTATCTAAGCGAATCTCGTCTTCGCCTTCCAACTTCTCATCAATATCAGGCTTGGGCATATAAGCCATCGAGCCATCAGCAATACTGGGACCATTTGATTTTGATTTATCATCAAGAGTTGCCATAAAAAGCTTTCCTTATTTCACTATGCAGTGTAGCATAAGGACTTTCTTCTAGTACAGTCACTTGATTCTTTCAGGTAAAAATGGCACAATACACAGACATCCTTGCACCTATGCCACAGGAGGTTACGTTGCCATCACGCGATGAGTTGCTGGAATGCTTTGAAGACTACGTCGATGAAGAAGGGGAAGCCCACATTATCTTGCACCTGGCTGTGGGCCAAGGGACACGTGACAAGATCGTAGAAATGTGTGACCTGGCGGGCATCGACATTGCCGATTTCTTCATGAGCAGCGTGGCCGCAATCATCGCCGCCACAGAAAACCCGCAGGGTATCTGCATTATCCGAGGTCTACCAACCAAGAACTAGCCCTCTCGCCGTTTGTGAACACAAACGGCACTTTTTATTGAATTACACCGCCGCCCAGCACAGCTTCACCATCATAAATTACGGCATGCTGACCTGCTGCCACACCTCTGTGCGCACCTCCAGCCAAGAGTATCCGCCACACTCCATCACCCCTCTCTTCGATTTTACAGCTTAAAAGCTCGCCAAGATGGCGAATACGAACCTGATATTCTATAGTTGTGTCTGGCTTTTGCCACCAGATTGCATCACGAATGTCATAATAATGCTTTTTTAATTGTGACGGGTCTGTCGTGACAATAATGCTATTGGCTTTAAGGTCCTTGGACAACACATAGTAAGGCGTTCCGCCACCCACTCTCAGACCATGACGTTGCCCGATAGTATACAGCGCCGCACCATCATGCTGACCGAGCTCGTTACCTGCTTCATCAAATATCAGCCCTGGTGCGAGCTCCATAAACTCACTCAAGAAATCCTTTAGCGGTATCTTACCAACAAAACATAACCCCATGCTCTCACGACGCGTAGCTGTGGGTAGACTGCGCTCTGTCGCAAGCGCTCTGACGCCTGTCTTCTCATAGTCCCCAAGTGGGAAAAGCACACGTTGTGCTACCTGAGTGGGCATGCGATATAAAAAGTAGGTTTGGTCTTTCTTTTTATCCGACGCCTGTGTGAGCTGACCATTTACAAGACGCGCATAGTGACCCGTAGCCACAAAATCAGCCCCATCCTCACGACACAAATCATAAAAAAGTGAAAACTTAATTTCCTCATTGCATAAAATGTCTGGGTTTGGTGTCAGACCAGCGGCGTACGCTCGCACCATCGCATCAACCACACGACCTTTGTACTCGGTCTGTAAATCAAATATTCTTAAATCAATCCCAAGGTGTGCTGCAACACTTTTGGCCGATCGTAAATCGTCCTCCCAAGGACAAGGGTTGCCGGCGATATCTCGCGTCCAATTCTTCATATAGGCGCCCACCACTTGATAGCCTTGCTCCATGAGTAGAGCTGCTGCAACGCTCGAATCAACCCCTCCGGAAAGACCTACGTAGACAATTTTGGACCGTTTATTCATAGTTGACTATCTTAACTAAATATTTTACTGCTGACAAGTTATACCTTACCAACCCATCTGTAATTTTTCTCGAAAACCGTCCCTGCACCCCATGACTCAAATACCCACCCTGTCGCAGATACCCTCATGACTACGGAATAACCTACGAAGACTTTTAATATGGAAAACTAGCCTTGAGCTATCGGATAATGTCAGCGCAATACAAACTAAAGTTATAATTTGGCAAACGATACTTTTCGACTCAAAGAATCCAGTATTTTTATAACGGCAGTTTTATTGATTATAAAAGTTATGGCCGGGTGATCCCTGAGGTAGGATCACCCGGCCAACCGCCCTTTACAAGACGGTTGCACAGGAAGAAGATACCGGTCGAGGCAGCTTGAGTTTCCTGTGCGCTCCCGTGGTCGGAAACGGGAGATTTTGGGTGATTTCACTAACCCCCCGAAAGTGAAATCACCCGCACCAGCTCGCAGGCTGGCAACAGCTCTCTATGCGCATGAGCAGAAAGCTGCTGTGTTCAACCCCGCCTGGCGGGGTAAAAGATGGGTGACCGCGGCAAGCTAACTGCCCCATCTGTCTGTTAACTTACCTGCGGTCACCCTGATGGACCCGTGCGGAAATCCATCGATCTTGAAGAGGTACGACATACCGTGCTTGTAAACACGGTAGAATGGATGCATCATAC
>CAZHOZ010000004.1:6418-6868 GCA_964533895.1 uncultured Candidatus Saccharibacteria bacterium
CATACATTAATATATCTAACTAGTCAAGCTTATTTTTGTCTCACTGATAGTTGCCGGTAGCGTAAATGTAGCCCACCTTTACAAGTTCCGAGGCCGTAATCCAAACCCCAAACGGTGTTGCCCACCATGCTGATTTACTCCAAGTATTGTCAAAACTAGAGCTATTCTCGATCGTAAAACCATCCCCTAAAATTTTTCGAAAGGTAATAAACGCTCGCCGTTGATGATAAGGAGAAGTAACCAAAATTATTGACTTTGCGTCAGCTCCTTCGAGAATCCGCTTAGTATTTGTTGCGTTCTGATAGGTTGTTTTAGCAGCTTCATCAATAATAATCGCCTCCTCTGAGACGCCTGACCGACGTGCCAAGGCTGCCATCTCTTTCGCATTCGAAGGGCCGTCATCTAGCGCGGCACCAGAAAAAATGATTTTGGGAGCTAAATCCTTTTTGT
>CAZHOZ010000004.1:6878-16315 GCA_964533895.1 uncultured Candidatus Saccharibacteria bacterium
ATGTTTGGCACGAGTTTGTGTTTGCCCACCAGAAACTACCACAATAGCATCAGCCGGACTTGTAGAGTCCTGCGGAGATAGATAGATAGACGCCCCAAATACCGCCGCCACCAAGACCCCAAAAAGTATAAATAAACCCACCAAAAAACCTATAAGTTTTCTGGTTCGGCTGCGGCGCTTTTTCTCTTTTTTACCGTGAAAAAGCATGGGTTTATTGTACGACGATTTTACGAATCGCGCTTGCGAGTTTTTTTACATCGGCTTCGGTCGAGTTACGACCTAAAGAAATCCGTAAACTCCCCTGCGCTTCCGCCTGAGTCCGCCCCAGCGCCAACAATACATGGCTTGGCTCATCCGACGATTCGGCGCAAGCAGCACCTGTAGCTACCGCAAATCCAGCAGCATCAAGTGCTAATACTAAATTTTCCCCATCAAAACCAGAAAATGAGATGCTCAATAACCCAGCCAAATGCTTCTTTTTATGGCCATTGAACGCAATGCCTGGGATTTCCCGCAACTGTTCCCACAATTCATCGCGCAGTGCTTGAAGTCTTCGAACCTCTTTTTTACGTAGTGTCTCAGCCTTCGTGGCTGCTACTGCAAACCCAACGGCAAGATCTACGGGCGGCGTACCAGAACGTAAGCTTAATTCTTGACGCCCACCGATGATAATGGGTGTAAGCGGAGTACCACGACGAACGTAGAGAGCACCAATGCCAGTTGGGCCATAAATTTTAGCACTCGCAAGTGTCATTAAATCCACCCCTAACCGATCAACCGAAAGCGGAAGAAAGCCAAGCGATGCCGAAGCGTCAGTATGAAAAATAATTGGCGTAGCAATCCCGCGCGTCTCACGATCAGTGCGAACCTCGCGTACCAGCCTACCAATCTCGGCAATGGGCTGAACTGTGCCAATCTCACTTGTTGCCATCGCTATCGAAATAAGCACCGTCGTATCGGTCATCAATTTGCGCACCGCTACCAAATCAATCATGCCAGTTTCTGCCACCGCCACCTCGACGACATCATAGCCACTAGCTCGTGCCACCTGCGTACAAGCTCGCACTGCAGCGTGCTCAGTTGGTGCAGTGATGACCCGTGCACCAACCTCACCCGAAGCTGTTAGAGCACCCAAAATTGCCAAATTATCCGACTCGGTCGCTCCACTAGTAAATACAATCTCTCGTGTTTGTGCATCTAAAACCCCAGCTATTCTCTTGCGCGCGCCCTCAAGCACCTCGCGGGCGGCTCGACCTTCAGCATGCAAACTAGCAGGATTAGCAAACTGGTTTCGAGCTGTATGCATTTGCCGCGCCACGTCATCGTCTAATGGTGTTGCCGCAGCATAATCAAAATAATAACGCTTCATATATCTAACCCAAATAGCCTTTCTGCATTGCGAGTCGTCGCACGTGCCAGCTCATCTACCTCTACGCTTCTCAATAGCGCCAAAAACTCAGCAATAGCCGGAACGTATGCCGGCTCATTGCGCTTGCCGCGATGGGGTGCCGGAGCCAGATATGGACAATCGGTCTCTAGGAGTAAACGATCCATCGGAATAACGCAGGCCGCCTCAAGTTGTGCCTCATCACTCGTGAACGTCATAATTCCATTAAGCCCAAAGTATAACTCTCCATCATGGCCGAGCGCTTGTTCAACTTCTCTCTGATAGCCCGTAAAGCTATGAATGACTCCGCGAGCCCTGGGGTAATCACGCAGTACAGCAAAAAAATCTTGCCAGCCGTCACGCACATGAAAAACTAGAGGCAAATTATGCTCAAGGGCAATCTCAATCTGAGATCGTAAGACTCGATCTTGCTCTGATTTGGTCGCTAAATTGCGATAATAATCTAGCCCACACTCGCCGATTGCCACCGCCTCTTCAGCCAAATCGGCAATCACATCGAGTGCCGCATCACCCAGTGTCGCCTCGTGCGGATGCAGCCCAGCCGTTGCATATAATTTTATGCCAGTCTTTTGCAGGCCATACTCGGGATTTTGTGCAAAGACTAAAGCCTTACGACTATCTTCTGGATTTACTCCAACATTAATTATCGTATCGACTCCAGCTTTGTACGCTCGTGCTAGCACTTCACGGGTATCAGTAAAGGCATCAGCAAAATGCAGATGTGCATGAGTGTCTATCACGTGCTAATCCACCCGTTCTACGCGCGGGAACAAAATCCCTGCACCCATATCCACTCGCCCATCTGCAAACGTCTCTTGAATTTTTTGCGCTGTCGCGGGCAAAAACGGCTTGAGCGCCACAGCCAGATGCAAAATTTCGTGGACCCATCCATTTAGTAATGTCTGGACTTGAGGGATGTCAGTTTTCGCAAGCCTCCAGGGCTGATGTTTGTCGATTGATTCGTTTAAAACATCAAGTTGCTTCCAAATTTCCTGCAGCACATCATCAAAGGCCGCTGCCTCCAAAGCCTCGAGGGCGGGAGCTTTCAGCTCACTTAAGGGCGCGAACTGACCATCACAATACTTCGTTGTCATGCTCGCCACCCGCTGCACCAAATTACCTAGATTGTTAACTAAATCAGCCGTGTATACAGCGTGAAATCGTTCCCGACCAAACTCACCATCGCCATCGTGTGGAATATAACGCAGCAGGTAATAGCGCAATGCATCTGCTCCATAATGCTCAATAATCTCCGCTGGCTCAACGGCATTTCCAAGGCTCTTACTCATTTTCATGCCACCTGGAGCATTGATAAAACCGTGCACATACAGCGCCCGAGGCACCTCTAATCCGGCACTCATCAACATAATTGGCCAGTACACCGAGTGAAAACGATTGATGTCCTTGCCAACAATATGCAAGTCAGCCGGCCACCATTTGTTAAAATCTTTTTCCGCAGGATAACCAACGCCTGTAATGTAGTTGGCTAGAGCATCAAACCACACGTACATCACATGCGAGGAGTCTCCGGGAACTTCCACTCCCCACTCCAACTGACTTTTTGGTCGAGAGATAGAAAGATCTTCGAGCTTATTATTTTTCAAAAAACTTAAAATTTCATTTTTTCGTAATAATGGAAAAACCCTATACTCATCGGTCTCTATTAGCTCAATTAGTCTTACCTGATATGGTGCCAGCTTCAAAAAATAACTCTCTATCGTAAGCTCTTCCAGCTCACGATTGGGATGCACTGGGCACATGCTTTTTACGGTATCTTTAGCAGTATAAAACAGCTCACAGGCGACGCAATACAGACCTGCATATTCACCTTTATAAATATCCGCCCCGCAAGCCCGCCATAGTGCTTGAGCACCCTTTTTATGACGTTCGTCGGTGGTACGAATAAAAGCATCGTAATCAATATTTAACTCCTTTGCCAAATGTACAAAACTCTCACTCATCTCATTTACAAAGTTCAACGGCGCAACTCTGGCTTGTTCGGCAGCTTCAAATAATTTTTGCCCATGTTCATCTGTACCTACTTGAAAATAGACATGCTTACCTTGCTGACGATGCCAACGCGCTAATGTGTCGGCCTGAATAAACTCCATGGCATGCCCCAAATGCGGCTTGGCGTTGGCATATGGAATGGAGGTGGTGAGATAGTAGTTATTTTTCTTCTGGCTTGTCATCTAGTCTTGCTTTCTGATTGGCTTCATAGGTCGGCATATAGTCGCGGGACCGCATCTCAACAGGCTGTTTCTCGCCTCGAAGTGCTGCGCTAGGTTGATTTTCTTTAACACGCCGTTTACTAAACCGCAATTCTACCAGAATTAAGCCAATTATTCCAGATACAACCACACAAATCACAATAAATGGCCACCACTCGGCCGAGCCGGTAGCCACCGCCAATACCGTATCGCTTCCATCGATTTTTTGCACAAATAACAATTCGGCTGTTTTGGCATATTCTCCACCCAAAATTGCAATGTTTTGGCTAAACTTCTGACGCGGTGCCAACGAGCCAAGTGCCGTATCTGTAACAGTCTGACCGTGCTTAATTTGTGCTGCGTAATTATCACCCGCTACATTCTGTGGGGCAGTTACCGAGTAGCGTGAGATTGAAAAGCCTGGAAAAATGACATAAGAACTAATCGTAGCCTCTCCGGCTCGATTGATATTCGGAAAATCTTTGGCATAACTAATGGTAGTATTTTCGTACTGATAGTTCATATCTTGACGACCAACCATCACCGCCGTTGGCACAGCATCATCCGCGCCCCAGACGGCAAACGCAAAATGATCAAGATCACTCTTGCCAAAATTATCAAACTTTTCACCCCAAGTTGGGTCAAGATTCATCCAGCCGATTCCTGGCACATACACCTCCACCCAACTATGCAGTGAGTCGGACACTGCCTTCGACTGCTTAAGATTACCCGCATAAGCGTAGCCAACTGGCATTCGTGCTGGAATATTTTGACTACGCAAAAGGGCAATCAGCAGATCAGAATATTCTAAGCACACAGCATTGTCCGGATTGGCAAGCGCCTTATCGCTCCCCTGGCGAATATTGTACTGAATCTTCTCATTGTTATAGCTCAGCGTGTCAACCGCGAGCTTGTAGAGATTACGCACTTTATCAATTACCTTATCGGTTCCGGCAACCGCTTGAGCAGCCTTCACCTGCAGTTGCGGACTAGTGCTCTGCCAATACTGCGTTTGCTGGGTGTACTTTTTAGCCACATCAGCAGGGATATCTCGCATGCTACCACTGGCCGACAAATCGTATTCCAAATATTTCACCTGCGCGGCAATATTGGTATTTACCACAATTTTTGTTCGCGCCGGCACATCAAAATCGGCCAGCACATTACCATCTCCATCTATATGTGTAGCAATTGGCTCGGGCGACAAGCTTTTGATAAAGATCTTTTGCGAGCTAGTGTCTGGCGGCAACGCTACTGTGAAGCGCTTGGTTTGACCAGTAGTATTATCGAGTGGGAAAGCAAAATTTGCCTCATAGATTGTTGATTCGCCGAAGATGAGCGAAATCGAGCGTTTTAAATCGGCCGCCTTCGGAAAAGTATAGCGCACTAGATTGCCATCGGCACCATTTAGCTCCGGCATGACTCCAGTTGAAAATAATTTGCCAAAATCCTGCGGCACCGATACACTCACCGTGTAATTTTCATCCGATCCAATTTGTGAGAGCGACGGCACGTACAGCGTACGCGACGAACCTTTCACATCCATCAGCTCAGTTGTGTCGTAGCTGACACTAAATTCTAAAACTGCACCACGAGCATTTTGCGAGTCAAAATCTACCACAATCTCTTTGTAGTCGTAGTTATAGCCCAAACCTTGGCTAGATTTTTGCTCGAGCTTGGTAGGAATTTCACCACCCGAGGCGTAGCTGGCCCGTAGATTCTCAACCTCATTGGTTGGTGTCGCGATACGTATAAGATCGAGAATTTTGTCTGGACGATTATAGGTTACCTTATACTTCGCAACCACTGTCGTCGCCCCAGAATTCTGAAGCTTATAGTTTAAATTAATATCATACGTAAAATCTGCTGCGGCTTGGGTGTGTCGTGCAAAGAATAGAGCCCCTGAAAGTAACGTAACTATGAGTAGTATAGGTAACCAGCGAAAACGCTTAGACATACACCCATAATAGCATAGCCACTATCTGTAAAAGAGCCTATTTTTCGAAAAGATCGTAGAGTAGCCTCCACTGAGTCATCGACAGCTCTTGGGCGCGGGCAGTGGGTGCAAGACGAACTTTAACCAACAACTTTTCAATCTCCGCAGGCTCAACACGCAAACCTGCCGCCAGCGTATTCTTAAGCTGCTTACGTTTTTGAGAGAAGCCAAATTTTACCAAACGCATAAAAGCCTTTTCTTCAACATCCAACGTAAGACCACCCGAAAGATCGACATGCACCACCGCCGAATCAACTTTCGGTGCCGGATAAAAGGCTTCCGGTGGCACGATGCGGACAATCCGTGCCGTGCCATGCAACTGCACCGCCACTGAGAGAGCACTCATCTGCCCGGGCTTGGCACACATCCGCTCGGCAACTTCTTTCTGCACCAAAAGCGTCATCGAAATTGGACCAGATAGGGAAGTGATGAGGTGGCGAATGAGCTTGCCGGTAATGGAGTAGGGGATATTCGCCACCACTTTGTAGGGGAGAGCGCTCCCCCGCGGGGGGAGTGGTAATTCTAATGCGTCTCCTCGCATAACTGTGAGATTTTCAGCACGTTGAGATTCGACAATATCTGCAAGCTTATCATCAAGCTCAAAAACAACCACATGCCCCGCCCTCTGCACCAAGGCACTGGTAAGCACCCCAAGACCCGGTCCAACCTCGAGCACTGTATCGGACTTGTTTATATTGGCTGCCTCCAGCATATCCAAGATAACGGATTCGTCATGCAGAAAGTGCTGCCCTAGCCCTTTATCAGGGCGAATATCATAGCTGCGCAATAATTGTTTTAAATCAGTAACTTTCATTATCTTTCCTTCTTGATGCCCCGACCATTGAAGTGTGTCTCTAAAACCGTGGCAATAAGACTGCGCCTCGCACAACCATACTTTTGTTTTGCTAAAAAATCTTTTTTGCACCTTTTTAAAAAAGGTGCGCCAAAACTTTTAACCAGTCATGAGCTTGAAGCACCTCTGCCTGCTAACCTTTCTCGGTCTGCAAAAACTCGTTTCGCTCAAACAGTCCTCGACCGAGAAGCGGCTAGCTGCAGGGTTTTTCAGGCTCATTCCAATGGTTGGGTTGACCGCTACCGCAGATATCGCCCGCAGACTGGCCATGGCTGCGCGCCGCGGCGAGCATAAAGAGCCTGGGCTGCAGCATCCTGAACTTCCGGCGGAGCATCAGCTGGGTCGTAGTAGCCGCCATAGTTGTTCCAAGTGCTGTAATTGAATTGGTAAGCGCCGCGGTATAGCGAGTTGCGCTTATTGGCATAATTACCACCGGCTTCACAAAAACGCAATTTTGCCCACTGTTCAGCCGACGGCTGGCCGCCACGCGATACAATCTTCGTACCACGCACCACAATAGTATCAATCGCCGCCACGAGAACCTTCTCATCGAGTACACTGCGTTTATCCTGCTGACCAGGAGTTTTCTCTACTAAATAAATTACCTGCTTGCGGCCAGCTACTCCTGTCCGTCGAGTCTCACTCTTGCCAGCTTCCATATTGGCGTCATATATAGTCTGCGTTGCTGGTGCGATATCTTCGAGCACCACCTGCGTCTCTTGAACAATCTTCGACAAGACCACACGCGCGCCAGGCGTCAAAGGTGTCTCAGCCGTCATGCCTCGTAAGTCTTCCGGACTATACTCAATATTTTTTTCGCGTAGCAACTCACCCACTGTTCCCGACTGAGTGCGGACATTGTAGAGTTCTTCTGATACAACCAGTTGCACCGGCACTGCCCGATCGACAGTCACCTTATAACCAAGCGTGCGACTAGACTGAAAATTCTGCACCTGCTCAATGTCGGCCTTATCCTCCGGGTACAAAGTAACACCAGCAGCAGCGGCAATCTTACGAGCCGATCGGTATCCAGTCACCACCTGCGTAAATTTGCCACTATCCACCACCACCGCTGGCGCCGCTCGATAAACATTCACGTTATAGTTTGGCTGATCTACAACTGTATCCAGCTCTGGCTCCACCACATCACCGCGCCGTACCTCCACGCCATTTTCAGCCAAAATATCTTTTACTGTCGCCGCGCTCGAAACTACATTGCGCTGCTCACCATCAACATAAATTTGCACCACGCGCTTTTCATCGGCAAATACTCTAAAGCTATGCTTTGTTTGTGCAGTGAGTACCAGACTCAATGTAAGTACTGTTACAACCGCCGCTACGATTGCAGCCGAGCGTTGAATACCAGCTTGCTCCAGATGAAATAGCCCCATTTCAGCTTTCAAGCGAGCCGTGAGAGTATGAGGATGATGAACAAGTGGCCGGATACGCCGAAACACGAAACGCTCACGTTTCGCTACTAAAACCCTCTGAATAGATTGAATTTTTTGACGCCACCCGAAAGCCGCACCATATTTTTGAGTATGAATACTCTTATTACCTCATCTCACTATTTTTCTACAAAACAGTTTGTTTTACTGATGCAGATTATACGTTTAATAGATATAAACGTCAATCTTAAGCGTAATAAAAAAGCCAAGCAGATTACCTCCGCCCGATACTAAACAGTAACTTTTTTAAAGCGAGATACACATCTAACTTGCTTAATAATAAAAAAGAGATACACATATGTGTACCCCTATAAATCAGAAAATGTCTCGCGCAACTGCCCCATTGCTGTGCCTACCAAGGCATTATCAAGTAAGAAGCTGTGAAAGTCCATGACGTCATCATGCGAGATCTTGGAACTGGCCGATGTGCGTAGTGGGTCAAACAATTCAGCTGGGGTCTTCAGAACAAACTGCTCGCACCCAGCTACCAACAATATTTCAACTATATGCTCCCTTGCACACTTCGCTTCAAGCATGCAGCACCGTGGACAACGAAACAAGTACTGGGCTTCATAAGTGCCTTCATGCAGGCAAATCCTAATATCATTCGAACGCAACTCCACATCACCACAGTCTGAACAAGTCACCTGAATGCGTGCCATCTGCAACCCCTATCTCTATAGGTACTACACCTTTTGGGTAGATGTCTAACAATATCATACGCTCGGAACCCAGAAAAAAGAATAGACTAAGAATTCGACTTTTTCGTATAACTGTGGCATAATATTACCTCAGAACAAGACAGCCTCCAGGGGCTATTTTTTTGACTCATCATTATATAAATTTGGAATAATCATGCACGACGCTCAACATATTCGTAATATTGCCATAGTCGCTCACGTCGACCACGGTAAAACTACCCTAGTCGATGGCCTTTTAAAACAATCCAAAACTTTCGCCGACCACCAAGCCGAGATGCAGCAAACCACCATTTTAGATTCTGGAGATTTAGAACGTGAGCGCGGCATCACTATTACTGCTAAAACTACCGCCGTAGAATATCAAGGTACTAAAATTAATATTATTGACACACCCGGCCACGCTGATTTTTCAGGTGAAGTTGAACGGACCCTTTCCATGGCCGATGGAGTTATCTTAGTTGTCGATGCTCAAGAAGGACCAATGCCCCAAACCAAGTTTGTACTAACTCGCGCCCTCAAACTCGGACTTACCCCCATCGTAGTGATCAATAAAATTGATAAGCGCGACCAGCGTGTTAAAGAGGTGGAAGATGAAATTGGGCATCTTTTCTTGGATCTTGCTACCTCAGACGATCAGCTTGATTATCCAACTTATTATGCCATTGGACGAGAAGGTAAAGCCTGGACCTCCATGCCCAACGACCCATCAGAGGATGCCGACCTCACACCTGTTTTTGAGGCCATCATCGAGCACATTCCAGCCCCCAAAGTAGAAGCTGATAAGCCGTTTCAAATGCTGGTAACTTCTCTAGCTTGGGATT
>CAZHOZ010000005.1:0-12534 GCA_964533895.1 uncultured Candidatus Saccharibacteria bacterium
TTTGTCGGTATTGGCGGCGTGTCTCTTCGGTGCAGGGGATCCCTAAAGCGTCAAAGCGCTTTTGAGCGCTCTTACTACTCTCATCAGCTGCAAGTAGGCCTTTATTGTCGGCAAATAACGCTTGTACTGTCTCGTGTAATTGTCCCATCTTTGGTTTCCTTATTAGTTATGCTTATTCTAGCGAAAGGTATTTACATCGGTCAAACAGTTGATGATTACTCCGAGAAAAAGATGAGTATTTTACATACAAAACATGCTATAACATTTATATTATGTATTCAATTTACGTTTTACTTCGAGAGCGGCATCAATCTTCATGGCTTTTTTACGCGCAGCCTCGCGTTTGTCATAGTGTTTTTTCCCGCGGGCAAGTGCTATCTCTAGTTTGACTCGGCCATGTTCTAAGCCGACGGCAAGTGGGATAATGGCTAGACCAGCCCCACGTTTTTCGGACTCCAGGCGCTCGAGCTGCTTGCGATGCAATAAAAGCTTGCGGGAGCGGGTGGGATCATGGTCTTTGAGGTTAGCTGCATGGCTATAGCGTCGAATGTGGGCATTTACCAGATAGGCTTCGTGGTTTTGGAAGTGCACAAAACTGCCTTTTAAGCTCATTTGACCAGCGCGAATACTTTTTACTTCATGGCCCAAAAGTGAAATACCAGCCGTTATACGTTCTAAGATTTCGTAATCGTGGAAGGCCCGGCGATTTTTTGTTATTAACTTCATGCTTGTATTATACCTGGTTTGCGACCAATCTATCAGATATAATGTGGAAGATATGTTTTTGCAGAAATACCATGACATCTTAGAGGATTTGCGTTTGAGCGTGCAAAAAATTCTTGATGAGGAAATTGATCTGATAGATATTATTCAATCGGTGTCATTTTGCGACATGCGCTTTGGCGATCTGGCGACAAACATTGCCCTCAAAAAAGCCAAAAAAAATCATCTAAATCCACGTCAGTTGGCAGAAAAACTGGTTGAACAAATCAATCAAGATGGAAAGTTCAAGTTGTGCGAAGTGGCTGGACCGGGCTTCGTAAATTTGCGCTTGCGTGAAGGTGCTTATCAGGATTTGTTACGGGCGCTCAAGCCGGGCTTTTACACTTCATCACGGGGTGATGGCAGAAGGGTGAATGTAGAGTATATCAGCGCAAACCCGACCGGTCCACTTGTTTTGGTGAATGCCTGGGGTGGTTATTATGGAGATATCCTGGCCTCGTGCTATACCAGTCAGGGGTATGAAGTGACGCGTGAGTACTATTTAAATGATGGCGGTAACCAAATTGCTCAACTCGGTAGGGCTGTACAGCAGGCTGCGGGAGCGAAGTTTAGTGCTGAAGAGTCGGCGGAGCTTTATCGTGGTGAATACATAGATGAGCTGGCTGATGATTTTTCTAAAAGCTATGGTGGATCTGAAAATGTGTTGCTAGCTGATCCCCACGAAGTTGGCGATAAAGCCCAGGCGGTCATCTTAGAGCGTCATATCAAGCCAACACTGAGCCGTTTAGGTATTCATCATGATGAAATTTATCCGGAGACGCATCTAGACAACCAAGTCACGATAGAGCGCCTCAGGCAGGTCGGCGCAATCCTAGAAAAAGATGGGGCTATCTGGTTGAGCGGAGAAAAAGCCGGTCTTGATAAAGATGAAGTATTGGTGCGTTCTACGGATGGTCAGGAGACTTATTTTCTAAAAGATATCTCGTATCAGCTCACTAAGCTGGAAACTAGGCGTTTTGATACGGCAATTACCATTGTTGGGCCAGATCATCATGGTCAGGAGCAGCGTTTGGTCGCCGCCCTACGTCTTTTGGAACATGATGGGTTTGTGCCGCTGTGGACGCAAACAGTGCGACTCACCAAAGACGGACAAGAATTTAAGATGAGTAAACGTCGTGGAAATTACATCGTTTTAGATGAATTTCTGGACATCGTACCCTCAGATACAGCTCGGTTTTTCTTTGCTATGCGCGATACAAATAGTCACTTTGATCTGGATCTAGATCTAATCGCCGCACAGAATAAACACAATCCACTTTTTTATGTGATGTATTCGTATGTGCGTGCTCATTCGGTATTACAAAAGTTTGGTGCGGTAGCCGAGCCAAGTAATATACAACTAGATATTGAGCAAAAGCAAATCTTACGTAGCTTTGTCGAGGTTGCTGACTTAATAGAACAAGCCACAAGAACACAGCAGGTGCATTCAGTACTACATAAAATGATAGAAATAGCGCGCTATTTTCATGATTGGTACGAGAAGAATCCGGTTCTCCGCGAAGAAAATGAAGCTGTGCGGCATAGTCGGGCTTACTTTGTCCAGCAGTACCGTGATGCACTAGCAAGCTTGTTTGAGCTTATTGCTATCAAACCACAAGAACGTATGTAGGGAGTTACGAGAGGGGATAACGTGGTAAAAAGAGCTACATCAAAATACACTGATGGCTTAAACCCTGAACAGCGAAAAGCAGTCTGCCATGTTGATGGTCCTGCTATGGTGATTGCAGGAGCTGGTACTGGTAAGACCAAGGTAATTACATCTCGTATTGCATATCTAATCGAACAAAAACATGCTCAACCGGAAGACATTTTAGCACTGACTTTTACAGAAAAAGCTGCCGCTGAGATGGAGGAACGCGTAGACCAGCTCTTGCCTTATGGGTATGTTGATACGCATATTAAGACTTTTCATGCTTTAGGCTATGAAATTTTGCAGGATCATGGCTTTGAGTTGGGTTTGCCCCCCAGACTGAAAGTAGCTTCAAGCTTGCAGCAGCATATACTTTTACAGGAAGTACTCGAGTCGTTTGAAGAGTTGGGGCATTTTCGGCCAGCCCATAATCCACAGCAATTTCGCTCAGTGCTTTTGCAGTTATTTTCTCGCTTAAAGGATGATGGCCTGCGACCCGATGAGTATCTTGCTGAACTGGTGCAGCTACAAAAGGAGCAACCAAAATTACTTGATGATGAGCAGTGGGCAAAGTATTTTGAGGCAGCAAATATTTACGAGCAGTATCAGGAACGTTTGCATGAACAGGGGCTCTTAGATTATGGAGATCAGCTGCTGTATGTCTACAATTTGCTAAAAAAACGACAACATGTTCGCGCGCTATACCAGAAGCTGTATAAATATGTATTGGTAGACGAATACCAAGATACTAACCAACTGCAGGCAAAAATTGTCCACTTACTGTTATCGGATCAGCAGAACTTGATGGTAGTGGGAGATGACGACCAGTCGATATATCGGTTTCGGGGGGCAGACTTAGATAATATGCTCAGTTTTAGCAAAACCTATCCGAAGACACACTATTACACACTTACAGAAAACTATCGCTCGACTCAGCACATTATTGATGTGGCGTATGCCCTCATTCAGCACAATAATCCAGCCAGACTAGAGGTACAAACTGGACTCTCTAAAAAACTTCATGCACAAACTCGTGGGCGCAGACCGGTTGTACGACAGTATTCTGACAATCATGAAGAATTCCATGCCATAGCTACGGAGATTAGGAGCCGGATCGAGGCTGGCGAAGCACCTGGAGGGATGGCCATTCTTTGTAGAAATAATTCACAAACTGAAGAGATGATACATTATTTACAACATTTGGGTATGCCTGTAGCTTCACAGGCGAATGGGAATCTATTACATGTACCGGTGGTGCGTCAATGTATAGATTTTGTGCGCGTTTTGCATGATATTGAAGATTCCGCAGCCCTATATCGCTACTTGGTTTCGCCAAAAGTTGGGGCTTCCACGCCACGTGTCATGGAGCTGAGTGCGGAGGCTCAGCGTAATCGTACGTCATTACATAGCGTGATTACTGAGCGTCGCAGTGAAGCACAGCCTGAATATAATGCTCTTAAGGTACTCGAAGGTTATCGAGAAATTGCCCATAATCATACCATTGGCGAAATTCTTTATCGCTTTATTACAGATGCCAGCTACTTGGATAGCTTGGCCAAGGAAGCGCTGACAGAAAGTGATGCTGCTCGGGCTGTGCAGCAGCTGGCAGCATTTTTTACAATTGTAAAAGAATTTGAGGCCGTGGAGAAGCACCGCGATAGTTATCATTTTTGGGCATATATTCAGGATATGTATAGCTCAGATGTGCTGGATGAAGTGGAGCTAATGGATGAAGCACAGGGGGTACATGTACTGACTACGCATCGCTCGAAAGGGCTCGAGTTTGAGACGGTTTTTCTGTATGACATGACGGAGGGAAATTTTCCAGCAACTCGGCGATCTGATCCGATGAAGACTCCTCGTGACCTAGTAGCTGAGCCGAAGGACATCGCGTTGCGACACGAGAGTGAAGAGCGCCGCTTGATGTATGTGGCGGTAACACGGGCGAAAAAGAACCTTATCCTAACGTTCTCGTTAGACCACGGTGGCAAGCGTGCGCGTAAGCCATCACGGTTTCTCTTAGAGGCCTTTGGTCTAAATCTAGCGGTTGACAGTAGAGATGCGCAAGGTGGTTTGCCGTCTATTTTAACGCGCTACGGGCCACGTCAAACCGCCGGTGTTGACTTGCCGGCATTCCCGGTGGGGGCGGATGACTATTTAACGCTCACGCCTAATCAGATTGCTGATTATTTGGCTGATCCTTCGAGGTTTTTTGTGCGGCATGTGTTAAGGTTCCCGACACCACCTTCACATCAGATGGTGTATGGCATATCAATCCATGCGGCACTAGAGTATTTTTATACTGAAAAGGCGGCTGGACGAGAACCTCAACTGGAGATAATGCTGGACGTGTTTCGAAGCACCTGGAGGAGTGAGGGGTTTGTTTCGATTCGCCATGAAAAAGAGCGACGGCGTCAGGGCGAGGTGAGTTTAGCGAGTTATTACAAGAATTTTGTTCACACGGTAGAGCCAATAGCTGCTGTCGAGAAGGAATTTATACTAACTATTCCAGAATATCATGTACATATTCGGGGGCGTTATGATCTTGTTGTAAAAAATACAGATAGTAGTGGAGTATCGATTCGTGATTTTAAGACCAGCCATGTGGCGAATGAACGGGTGGCAAAGGATAAGGTACGAGATTCAATACAGCTGGGGATATACGCCCTAGCTTGGGATGAGCTAAGTGATGAAAAAACGACATCAATAGCTCTTTACTTTACGGAATCTCAGCTTTTAGCGGAACGGACAAAGATTGAGCACGAAAAAACACTTAAGAAAATAGCGGGGGTTACACAAGGTATACGGGCTGGTAAATACCCGCGTCGTGGCAATCTTACCGATCTAGAAACTGAAGGACTATTCAGTTGAGAGAAGTAAGTTATCGTGATCAAGAATGGCTAGAAAGCTTACTCGCAGATATTTGGTATCAGCACTTTCGTGATATCGAGCAGGATAATGATGTAGTAATTATCTGGGCAAAACGTGCAAAGCGTCGGTTGGGCTCGATTGAAACTGATGCGAACGATGGGCACACATCAATCATCAAGGTAAATAGGCTGTTTCAAGATTTAGAAGTGCCAGAGTATGTAATCAGGGCAACAATTGTGCATGAGATGACACACTATGCACATGGTTTTGGTTCACCCTACGAGCAAAAACAGCAGCATCCTCACAGTGGCGGGGTGATACGACGAGAGTTTGCAGAGCGAGGTTTGGTAGATCTTTATCTGAAGCAGAAGCGTTGGTTAAAGGATAATTGGCGAGACTTCTTAATTAAGAGAGGTATGTTGTAGGTTTTTTGTTCGGGTTTTGAGGTATACTGGTAGTGTTATGGAAGTTTTAATCATTATTCTTTTGGCTACAATTGTAGTCACGTTGATTTTTTTAGTGATGCGCAGTCTACGTCCAGCCGCCTCACAAGCTACCGAGTTGGATGTTGCTTCAGTGCAGCTACTCAAGCAGGATCTACAAGGGATGCAGCAGCTTTTGGCACAAACTCAGTCGGCAATGCAGGATCGGCTTGATAAAAATAATGCTAGCGTGCAAGAAAGTGTTCATCAGCAGATGCGCCAGTCTTCGGAAATTATTCGTCAAGTGACCGAACGCCTTACACAACTCGATGAAACAAATAAGCGCGTTGTAGATATAACATCAGAGCTAAAAACTTTACAGAATGTTTTGCAAAACCCAAAGCAGCGTGGAGTTCTGGGGGAGTACTATCTATCGCAGGTTTTAGAGAATGTACTACCGCCGACGCAGTATAAATTACAATATGGGTTCAAAAATGGTGACATTGTTGATGCAGTCATCTTCTTAGATAAAGGAAAGATACTCCCGGTAGATTCTAAATTTAGCTTAGAGAACTACAATCGTATCGTGGAAGGTAAAGATTCGGTGGAGCGAGAAAAATTGATTCGACAATTTAAGCAAGACTTAAAAGGTCGTATTGATGAGACCTCGAAGTATATTCGCCCGCATGAGGGTACGATGGATTTTGCGTTTATGTTCATTCCTTCAGAAGCAATTTACTATGATCTGTTGGTCAACAAAGTGGGCACGACCAATACGACTGCTCGTGATTTAATCGAGTATGCGTTTCGAGACAAGCATGTGATTATCGTGTCGCCTACGTCGTTTATGGCATATTTACAGACAGTCTTGCAGGGGCTGCGTTCTTTACAGATAGAAGAGCAAGCTCGTGAGATACAGGAGAGGGTAGGTTTGCTTGCACGTCACCTGAAGAGTTACGATACATATATGCAGAAGATGGGAAATTCGCTGTCCACAACGGTGGGGCATTACAATACAGCCTATAAAGAATTCAAAAAGGTAGATAAGGACGTTGTGAAGATAGCCGAGACCGAGCAAGCTATTGAGCCGCTATTGGTCGATAAGCCCTCTGCGGACGATTAACGAGGAAAAGTGATGAAGAAGCGTATAGTATCAGGAATTAAACCAACTGGAGATGTGCATCTAGGTGGATATTTAGGGGCGATGCGCGAGTGGCCAAAGTATCAGTCGCCAGAAAATGAAGTGTTTTACTTTATTGCTGATTTGCACGCCCTAAATACACGCCCCACTGCGACTGAACTACGGACAAAAACTTATGACTTGGTGGCTTGGCTTCTGGCATTGGGTATTGATGGCGAGCGTAACCCGATTTATTTGCAGTCGCAGATTCCGGAGCATAGTGAATTGTGTTGGCTGCTAAACAACTTTGTCACGATGGGCGAGCTTTCGCGTATGACTCAGTATAAGGATAAAGCTCAGAAGGGTGGATCAGAGGGGCAGCTAGTGGCTTTATTCACGTACCCAGTACTGATGGCGGCTGATATTTTGCTTTATGACGCAGATGAGGTGCCGGTGGGTGAGGATCAGACGCAGCACGTGGAGCTGACGCGAGATATCGCACAGCGCTTTAACGGCGTGTATGGCGCTGATCTCTTGCAGTTACCTAAATTTACTCATCCAACCCACTCAGCTCGTGTGATGATGCTGGATGATCCATTGCGCAAGATGAGTAAGAGTGAAGGTGGGGACGGTTGCGTATATCTATCCGATTCGGAAGAGATCATCTTACGGAAATTCAGTCGAGCCGTTACTGATTCCCAAGCTGTGGTGCGGTTCGATCAAAAAAATCAACCTGGCGTGAGTAATTTGCTAGAAATTTTGGCGGCGGTAACTGGGAAAAGTATTGAGTCGCTCGAGGAGGAGTTTGAAGGAGTGGGCTATGGCGACTTCAAGAAGGCCGTGGCAGAAGCAGTGCAGAGCGAATTGACGTCAATACAGGGAGAATATCGACGGTTACGTTCAGACGAGGGGTATCTGGAGGCAGTGTTGGCGCGCGGACGTGATCGAGTGGCTGGTGAAGCTCGTGAAAAACTCGCTGAACTTAAACGTACAATTGGACTAGTGTAAAAAATACTACGCTATCTAACAGGGTAAAGTGGTAAAAAAGTGGGTAATATATTGACAAAGCATAAGTGATTTGCTAAACTAGAGTCAATCTAGTTCATTCAAAATCAAAAACAAAAACCAAGTTACATTCCTTTTCTATAAAAACGCCGTAAGTCGCTTGGACTCCAAAAAGCGACTTTTAGTGCTTTATAGCAGAACAGTAGGGCAACTCCGACCTGTAGACACCCCCCTTGTCTCGGGTCGGGCTTCCCCTGCTGTTCTAGGGTGCCTCAATCGAGAGAGGCGAACCATTCCCGACAGATAAATCCTTGGATAAAGTGATAAAAAAACGAGTATCCTACACGTTTTTTATAAAACTTTAAGCATGATCAGCCAGTCCAAACAACCGATACTGATCAACGAAGATTTGCCTAGACGAATGGTAGGGAAACTGGAGCAGACAAAACACAACTCAACGTACCTTTCATCTCGAAACCGTCTGCCCACCACTTGGATACCTAGGCGATATTTCGCTTAGATACCCGCTTGCCGGGGCAGCACGTGCCAATTGAATCTTTCTCTTTAGGGCAGATGTGACTGCCCCGTAACCACTTACTTACATCTTTTAGGTCGCCCGTTTGTCAGGGCGATTTTTTAGTATCTGCGTGTTTACACTACGTCGTTATGTGGCTAGGTTTATTGTCTAATATTTAGTGGATTGGTCAATTCATTGTCAACTCAATTGACAAAAGCTCAGGAATTTATATGTGGGCGAGTGGGTATATAAGTTATTCATCTAAACGAATAAAAATAGTAGTCAACAATCAACATAAATTTCTGTCTATACAATAAGTATTCAAAAAGTTACATAAAGTGTTCATAAGTGTATTCTGTGGAAAAACTGTCGAAAAATAGCGATAATGGAGGTATGCGAGACGTGTCTTACAGGCAATTGGGGTTATATATTTCGGTTACAATACTGACGCTGGTTTTGTCGTTTAGCGTCGTTGGGTTTTTGCTTTTGGCTACTTCACCAAGAGATATCGGCGCATTTGGTGTAACGATTTGGTTTATTGCACTGTTTGCACTCGTTACATCTGTCATTTTACTTCTGCGCTACAGCTTTGGTCGTCGCAAGCATCCAGAAATTCAGGAACGTTTTTTAGTGTATAAAAAATCATTGCGAGGAAGTACTGCGATGGGGCTTTTTATCGCAATTGGTCTAGCAATGCAGAGTCTACGTATGCTTAATCTGGGGGATATACTGCTCTTTCTCTTAACTCTTGCTATAATTGAACTATATTTTCGAACGAAAAAAACATGAAAGAATCGCTAACACTACTCAGCCAAATTGAGGCTGACTATGATAAGGTTATTGCTGCTGCGACGAGTCAGCAGGATTTGCTTGCGGTGAAATCGGAGCTTATTGGTAAGCAGGGTAAGCTTCAGGGTGTTTTGCGTTCACTGAGTCAGCTAAGTACGAGTGATAAGCGAGAGATTGGCGCGCGCGCAAATATCCTAAAGAAGGAAATTGAAGTTGCAATTACAAAACAAGAAATGCATATTGCCGAATCTGAGGATAACGCGCTTGCAGCTGTTGATTTGTCTTTGCCAATCCGCGGGATGCAAATGGTGGGACATGGGCATCCGACGCAGTTGGTTTTGGACGACATATACGAAGTCTTTTTGCGGCTTGGTTTTGCAATCGTTGATGGGCCAGAAGTGGAGACTGACTGGTATAACTTTGAAGTGTTGAATATGCCACCAGACCATCCGGCACGGGATATGCAGGACACCTTCTATCTGGAGGCAAGCTCTGGAAAAGTGCCACTAGTGCCGCGTACTCACACATCAGCTTCGCAAATTCGTTATTTAGAGGAGAATCAGCCACCCTTTAAGATTATTGTGCCAGGCAAAGTGTATCGCAATGAGGATGAGGATAGGACGCACTCCTGGACTTTCTATCAGGTTGAAGGGCTGGCGGTGGGAGAGGATGTTAGTATGGCTGATTTAAAGGGCACACTATTGCACTGTGTCCAGTCTTTATTGGGGGCAGAAACAAAAATCCGCTTTCGTCCGAGTTTTTTCCCGTACACCGAGCCATCTGTAGAGGTGGATGTGTGGTATCAGGATGAATGGCTGGAAGTTGGCGGGGCTGGCATGGTGCACCCGCATGTTTTGGCGCACGGTGGGGTTGATCCAGAGCAGTACAATGGCTTCGCTTTTGGCTTCGGACCAGATCGTTTGGCACTAATTCGCTATGGCTTAACAGATTTGCGGAAGCTATGGCGACCTAATTTGCTGATGAGTGAAGATCTATGAAAATAGCGATTGAGACATTAAACCGGTACCTGAAAATTCCTAGATCGACCGATGAAATCGTCGAGCTTTTGGCACGGACAGAAATTGAAGTTGAGGAAATTATTCGTTCGGACGCTCTGGATGAGAAAATAATTCTCGCAAAAACTGTTGAAGTTGAACCCCATCCGAATGCGGATCGGCTACGTCTGGTAGCTGTTACGACGGGTGCAGAAAAATTACGCGTCGTGTGCGGTGCGCCAAACGTCACAGTTGGTCAACGTGTTGGTCTCGTGCCGCCGGGTGCAAAATTACCGGACGGCATGAAGATTGGTATTTCGAAAATTCGTGGCGAAGTGTCACATGGTATGTTGGCAAGCGCTAAAGAATTGGGCTTGAGTGATGACCATACCGGTATTCATGTTTTTGAAGAAGACCAACACAAGCTTGGTACATCATTGTGCGACATTGTGTTTTCTGGCGATGTACTGGACATAAAGACACCTGCAAACAGGTGGGATTTTTTGAGTGGGGTAGGGATTGCGCGAGAAATTGCTGCCTACGATGTGGGGCAGAGCGTGGTAGAACCAGAGTTGGGGCAGTATACATATAAAAACACGGAATTTGTTAATGTCAAGGCAAGGGGAGAGAATCGCCGTTTTGTGTCTGCAAAAGTACGTGTAAGAAATGATGTAAAAAGTCCGGCATGGCTTGTGGATAACTTGGCTGCAAACGGTATCGCGACCCACAATCCGGTTGTAGATATTACAAACTTTGTGATGCTCGAAACGGGTCAACCGAGCCATGCATATGATGCTACAGCATTGACTGGCCCACTTGAGGTGCGGCGCGCCAAAAAACATGAAAAAATTACCACACTCGATGATGAGGTGCGTGAGCTGACCGAACAAGATTTGGTGGTGTGTGACGCGAGTGGTCCAGTGGGTCTGGCGGGTATTATGGGAGGTGCGACGACGCAAATTCGGTCGGAAACAACCGAGATCATCCTAGAGGCAGCGCATTGGGATAAGTCGTGTGTGCGCAAGACGGCTTTGCGTCACGGCTTGCGGACGGAGTCTTCAGCCCGCTTTGAGCGCTCTCTCCCACTCCCCTTGCCTGAAAAAGCTTTTGGTAGGCTCTTGGATTTATTGCAAGAAATTTGTGATGCCGAGATTGTTGATGGACCGTATGATCAGCTGTACGGTTGGCCGTGGCAACAATTTTTAGGCGTTCGAGTTCGTCGTGCGGAACGTTTTTTGGGGATGAAAATCGACGAAAAGCAGGTGACAAAAGGGCTGCGCTTACTTGGTTTTCAGGTTGAGCACTTCTCTATTACGAAGGAATTGAAGAGTCATGTGGGCAAACCCTACCGCTGGGGTGCAAATTATCGTAGCGATGGCGAAGAAGCCTTTGACTGCTCATATCTGGTGGATCGGATTTACTCGAAGCTGGGTGTGTTTGTTGGGCATACGTCGCTGGGACAATTCCATACCGGTCGTGCAGTTGCGGTGAGTGAGCTCAAACCAGGAGATGTACTTTTTTATGAGGGTAAAATCGAGAAGTCAGTGACGGATCATTACTATTTGATGAATCCTGATGGTACGAAGACTCGATACGATTTGGAGAGTCCTGAAAAAGTCGGTCATAATGCTATATATCTGGGTGGAGGCCAGGTTGTCCAGGCGGCACAGTACAGGTATCAACAGGGTGATTGGGTGAAGCGCGACGAAGATGGAGTGATTATCTCCCCCGTTGAGGAGTTTATCGAAAATCCTGGGTATTTGGGTGCACGTCGATACATTGAGAGTTTTAATCATATTTTGGCAGTTGAGGTTCCCTGGTGGCGCACCGATGTTCGTTTGGAGGTTGATATGTACGAAGAAATTGCCAAATTAGTCGGGTATGATAAGATGCCGGAAACGCTACCTAATATTGTTCCAATGCCTGAGTCGAGCCAGTCACTGTTGGTCGCAATGCGTGAGTTACGTTGCTATCTCAAAGATACTGGTGGTACTGATGTGGCGACCTATAGCTTTATATCAGAAGAAGACGCTCATCGTACTAAGCTAGAAGTTAGCGAGCTGCCAACCGTATCGAACCCTCGCTCCCCCGAGCAGAAGTACCTGCGGGCTGATCTTATGGCTAGTCACCTGACAATGTGGCAAAAAAATAGTGTTTATAAATTGAGTCAAGTTGCTTTTGAGTTTTCGAGAGTATTTTTGGGCTCCGGAAAAGACGGCAAGCTGCCTCGAGAAGATTGGCAGCTTGCGATGAGCGCATACGGACCGGACAGTTTGAGACGTCTGCAGGCCTATCTACATCGTGTCCTATCTGGTTTGCATATTTCGCCACAACTTATTCAGGACGAGCGAGCTGATGACAGGCTGGTGCCACAGCGTTCTGCGCGGCTGATGGTTGATAAC
>CAZHOZ010000005.1:12544-12959 GCA_964533895.1 uncultured Candidatus Saccharibacteria bacterium
ATAAGCAGTCTCTAGGAGTAATTGGTCAGGTGAGTACTCCAATCTGGAAGTCATTTAATCTGTCGCAGCCGGTTAGCTATGCGGTACTCGATTTGACTGCCCTACTGGCTGCGCGAGCGGTGCCGACGGTTAAGCCTTTGCCAGACTATCAGCTTATTCAGCGTGATATGAGTTTGGAATTGAAAACTAGTCAGAGCTGGCAGTCACTTACCGAAGCTGCGGCCAGCTATAGTAAGCTGGTGAGATGGGAGTATATGGATACATACAGCGATGAGGCGCTAAAAAAAGCTGGGCGACAGGTGATAACGGTACGATTGCGTCTAGATCTTGGACCCCAGCCATCAGCGAAGGAAATAGCTGCTGCTCAATCGAGCCTGATGCAGACCATGCAAAAGAAGTGTCCTCAAGCCGATAT
>CAZHOZ010000005.1:12969-14821 GCA_964533895.1 uncultured Candidatus Saccharibacteria bacterium
CCTGATTTTCCTGCGCTATGGTATGATAATGACTAGATAAGCATGAGAGGTATGGGTATTGGCTCGGCAGTTAATATTTAGCTTCTTACGACATCAAAATGCCTGAGGGAAGAAAGAAACAAGTCATTCATACAAAGCACTGGTTTTTGGTGCTTTTACCGCTCTTTCTGGTTTTACTTGCAAATTCTCTAGCAGCAGCCTACGTCGAGGGGGTGATGTATCCGGGTGTAAAAGTTGCTGGCCAGGATGTGTCAGGGTTGACGCGCCAGCAGGCTACCTCACGCTTGCAAGCCAGGCCTTTGGGTAAGCAAGTAAAGCTGACTGTTAGCGGGCAAGAGTTTGTAGCCAGCAACGAAGAGATTGGTGCGCGCTATGATGTTCCTGCAACGGTTGAGTTGGCCTATCAGAACGGACGCCAGCACAAACTGCCACTTTTGGGGGTAGTTGAATCTATCCTTTCTGCTGATGATGTGAGCTATGCTTTTGAGTTGGATTATCGCAAACTCAGTGCTTTTACAAACCAAGTTGTGGCTCAGGTTGGTCAGCCCGCAAAAAATGCTGCGCTTATGGTAGAAAACGGTGCGGTAGTTGTGCAGCCAGATGTCGATGGTGTGGGGCTTGATAAGGCGAAGGTGACGCAGTTGGTTTCAGGAGCTTTAGCAGGGGCTGAGGCGGCTGATTTTGCCCTCGAAACCGAGCCAGTAGAGGCCTCAATTCAAGCTACCGGGGTGGAGTCGACCAAAACAGAAGCCGAAACACTCTTAAGGCGTACACTACGACTCACCTACAATGGTCGGGTTTTTCAGCCGAGCTCGGTAAATATTGGCTATTGGATTTTAGCCAAGCCAGATGATGAGGTGAATCCACGCAAGCTTCAGGTACAGATCTCTGAAGCTCAGGTGAAGGGTTACGTGCAGTCGGTGGCTAATGAGATTGATAAGGCGCCGGTGAATAAAAAGGTGGTTGTGAAGAATGGTACCTCGACGGTTGAGCGTGAAGGCCAGGAAGGGATTGCGCTCAATCAGGATGCAGCTACGGCAGAGATTATGCAGGCGATGCGCGAAAATCGCGATGCTGAAATTGCCCTACAAACTAGCCCGGTAGCGTTTAAGACTGAGACTATCCGAACGACTAGCTTGGACTCGCCAAAATATATTGAGATTAACATTTCGCGTCAGTATATGTGGGCTTATGAGAATGGCCAGATTGTCCACTCGGCACCGATAACGAGTGGTGCGACTGGAGCTGGTCTTGGAACGGTGACGGGATTGTTCGCAATCTATTCTAAACGAACGAATACTTACTTAAACGGCGCGCAATATGGTTATAACTACAATGTGTTTGTAAACTACTGGATGCCCTTCTTCAAGGGTTACGGCTTGCATGATGCTAGTTGGCGCAATGGTAGCTTTGGTGGCAGAGATTATTACTATAACGGTTCGCATGGTTGTGTGAACTTACCGGCGGGTACTGCTGCATTCATCTATTCATGGTCAGATATTGGTACACCCGTGTGGGTGCATAACTAGCGCTCTAGTAGTTAATTTGATGCAGGGGGCGAAAAAAACCTCTATAATCGTAAGCAGTATGAAGCATGACCGTAAAACATCATTATCGCCAGTGCAAGCGCAGGTAATAAGCGACCCATTTCCTGCTACTGCGTCGCACAATGTTGAGCCCGTTCAGTCACCGGCACAAACGGGGCAAGCCACGACATCGGTCTCTGCCGCTGACTCGCCCACTCCCCCACAGTTTGCAGCAGATAATGATTTAATCGAAAAAGTTTGGGTTGAGGCAGTTGTTAAAATGTCTCATGAGCACGCTGATGATCCATTTACATTACAACAAAAGC
>CAZHOZ010000006.1:0-14699 GCA_964533895.1 uncultured Candidatus Saccharibacteria bacterium
TAAATACTCTCGAGCCAGTAGTTCCGCACTGGCACCAATCTCCGTAGTATTCATACCAAAATTTTCCTTAAAAAACTATGCCGATGCAGCGGTGTCACACCATGCTTACGAATAGCTGCAATATGCCGCGGCGTACCGTATCCCACATGTGTATCAAAGCCATATTCCGGATACTGCAGAGCATACTCACGCATCAGCTCATCCCGAGCTTCTTTGGCAAGAATAGATGCTGCAGCAATTGAGGCACATACCATATCTCCTTTTATGACTGTTCGAGCCGGTGTGATGTTCGCTAAAAAGTTATGTTTACCATCAAGCATTATTAAATCTGGAGTCTCGTCTAATTTCTGCAAAATCGCCCGAGCGGCAGCCTGTAAACTTGCCGTCACACCATGTTTATCAATAAACTCCGGTGCGATATGTTCCACCGCAAAAAACTCAGCGCTCGCCCGAATCGCAATAGCTTTTTGGGCACGCTGCTTGGCTGAGAGCAGCTTGGAGTCTACCACTGGCTCTGCAAAACCTTCCGGCAAAATCACTAACCCCACACTTATCGGCCCAGCCAGGGGTCCTCGCCCCACTTCATCCATACCGGCAACAACCGAGAACCCCTCGAGACGGGCTGCCTCCTCCAGCTCATGTGTTGCCCACGTCCTTGCCATGCACTTATAATACTACGAACAAAATACGAATAGCAAGGGCAAGAATAAGCTCTGCCTTGCAGCAGAGCTAGAGACGATCACGAAAGCGTTCAAGCACCCCAATCACCTCGACCAACGCATCATATCTCATCTCTCGTGGCCTACGTCCACCAGCCGATTTCCACATCAACTTCCCGTTTGAAAGCAAGTAAGATTTGGCTTCGATGTAGCTGTCATAACGCGAGCTCATCCATGTGCCAATCACCCAAGCCCCCCGCGTAACACTGCGCCCATGATAGAATGGCACGAATTTTGGAGCACTCTCATAAACCGATACATGAGTCATACCTGGATACCCTTGCTCACGCAACTTCTGCAATATCTCACTAATTACTTGCTCAGTCCGAATGATAAGAGCACTATGGAGTGCTCGATCATCGCTGGCTTTCTGTCGACGCTTTTGCTTAGCCTCAGCCTGACGCTTAAGCCTGCGAGCAATCTCGTCTGCTTCGTTCACACAACCTCCAACGCTCAAGGTACGAGTACTAGAATATTGCAATATAATATTAGAATATTCAAGCATAAGAAAAACCGCCACTATGATGTGGCGGTAGCATTCTAACTACGGGAGCTCGGCACGAAACTGTCTCACGTAGTCCAGATAGGTTTGAGACACGAGACCAATCTTGTAGGGCTTCACCTTCGTCCGATTCACAACAATAGAGCCGTCAGCGAGCAAATATATTGGTACGCCATACTCACCACCTCTCCCCTCATGCACATGATTACCTATATGCCAACCACCTCGAATTACAGTGAATACACCAAACTCCACCTTGATAGGCTGGATATCTGGGAAATCTCGTATTCTGAGATCATAGAGCAAACTTGATATCTCTACTCGTAGCAGCACCTTAGACTGTCTTTCTTTTTGCCTGACGGTTCTTAGGCTAGCCCTCTCATCGGCCTTGCCTTTTCGAACAATTGCCCGAGCCTTAGCATCTGCTCTACTCATCTTGTATCTCCAATTTTTCTAGAAGAGGTACTAAAGTACAAATACTATACAATACCTATTAGAAGAACACAATAATAGCGCCCTTAAGCGCTTATTGAAAAAGTATTAGTAAATAGATTAAGCTTCTTTAGCTTGCTGCCTGTCATCTTCAATGTTAGCTTTATCGAGACCTGCTTGAGTTTCGGCAGCAGCTAAATCTTGCTCATTATCACCATCTGACTTGGCGTCTTCAGCGGCAGCCTGCTTATTTTCTTCCTTGGCGAGTTCCTCTGTGGACTCCACTTCAGCTTCATCAGTGGTTACTGATTCCGATTCAGTAGCTTCAGCTTCTGCTAGTTCAATTTCGCCAACCGTGCGGTGATCAACATCATTGGCAGCGGTTTTATCAAATCCCTGCTCCATCAAGCGAGCCTTCTTACCACGCAAACCACGCATGTAAGAAAGGAATGCCCGACGCACTTTGGCTCGGCGCACAACTTCAATCTTTTCCACGTTTGGCGAATGTACAAACCAGCTTTTTTCTACACCAACACCCGAAGCAATCTTGCGAACCGTAAGATAGGCATTGCCGTCGTTTGGCTTGCGATAGCGAATTACCAGACCCTCAAACACTTGGGTTCGTGTCTTAGCGCCTTCGCGAATAATCTGGTGAACGCGCACGGTGTCACCGGGCTGAATTTGCGCAATCTTAGCCTTGAGTTGGGGCTTTTGTAGAACATTTGCTTGCATAACTTCAGTATTCTATCAGGTTTTCTCGAGGAAAGCAAGCATACTAACAATTTGAAAATAGTTGATAAAATTACTTATGCGTTATATAATCCACACGATTATTGCACCTCAACTTCCCTAAGGAGAAGCATGTCACCTTTCAAGCTCGAGCCCGATAGTGACTTCTTCGGGCACATCGTAACGCACGACACCGAAGAACAGCCGGGGAAGCTTCCCCGCGTGATACATACCGTCCACTGCAATCTGTGTGGAGAAATAGAAATTCATGAAGACACACCCGAGAGAATCGAGGACGCCTTCAATAACGCTCTGCTCATTCACCACATTCACGTGCTAGCCGAGCACCTGAGGAGCACTGAACGCGCAGCACGGTATCGTGATGGTGGCGAGGTGCTAGGGGGTGGATGATGGGCAGGCAGAGGATCCGTCTTCGACTCAACACGGAAGTCCACGGCCGCCGCATACATTTCTCAGTACCAAACGGTGGCCCAGAAAAGGATTCTTCCGTCGCAGGTAACGCCTTCCTCTGCCACCGTACACTGTAGCGGTAGCGAAAACGATAATAACCCACTACCAAATTGGTAGCGGGCTTTCTTTTTTACTAATCATTAAGCGCAAAGCAATCAGCGTGCTAGCTCGAATAAGCCCGAAATCGCACACAATCGAGCGCATCAGACAATACAGCCTCAATGATGAGACTCATCTCGGTCAACGCCAGATCTAAGTTATCATTGACGATCACGTGCGGCCAAGTCTGGATTATCTCGGGAACCTCCCATGCAGCGCGAGCTAGCTTTTGCTCACGTAGCTGCTGGCTATCACCTCGCCGTATTAATCGCTTCTCCAGATTTGCCAACATCTCCGCGATGAATAGGTTGGCACCCAAAGTCGCTATCGGGAAGCTCCAGTCAGTACTTGTTGATGCTTGTATCAACACCTTGCGCACATCCAGTACTAATGTACTTCTATTGTGCGGTGGCAAAACACCAACAAGGGTCACCTGTGGAAAACCAGCTTGCAGACGAGACTTGGCTGCCAGCTGCAAAGCGCCATTTACATCGATATCGCGCAGCTCAACGTCATGTGAACTCAAGTCGATTTGCGAGCCATACAGACAGCCGTTGGCATTTCGAGAATGCTCAACAATGCGACCTGCCGCGCGCTGCTGCATAAACTCATCTTCTGACAGGTAGCTATACTTATCGCACCCGAGCCTTTCATCGTAATCATCGTCACGACGGGCTCGCGTCGTCGCCTTGCGGCCTAGTGTTAATTCTGGAAACAAGTCCAACATCGGACGCAGCAAAGTATCTTTACCGACACCCTCAGGACTAGATACGCAGATAATGTGACTTGGCATTGTGGCTCCTTATCACTGGAAAAAGGTACGTATTATCCGATTGTAGCTATCAAAACATCCAAAAAGCAACCTATTCTACCGACACAGCATCTTCTGAGAGTATTTCGGCGAGTGTCTGCTTGAGATTTTCTGTCACCGCCACCTTAAATGGTAGACGAATTTTCTGGCCAGTTGACGAAAGTAAGAGTAGAGTTTCGGTCTCTCCGGGGGTAGATTGAAGAGTGGATTTTAGACGCAAAAGCGTGGTTTGATCTTTAAGATCTTTCATCGTAATTATCACCCGGTCAACCGCCTGCACGGCAGTAGGGTTGACATCAGAAATTGTTCGTTCTTTCGTAGCGATGTAGTGCTTTAAGACACTCGCGTCTAGGGGTTTGGCTTTATCGGCCATCACCTTAACCTCTTCCGTAGCCTTGCCGTTGCGATCTTTGGCGTTCACCTTTCCTTGAACAACCACCAATTTGTCTTCAATCCACAGCTCAGGGGTGGCCTCATAAGCACGCGGAAATACAATTACTTCGGTATCGCCAGAAATGGTTTCAAGGCCCACAAACGCCATAGCATCACCTTTTTTAGTAACAATTTTTCGCACCGATGTCACCACTCCACCAACAACCACCTTTTCACCATCCATCTCGGGCTTCAGGCTAGATGCTGGCGTAGTTTTCTCAGAAAGCCAGGCATCAACTTCTCGCAGTGGGTGACTAGAGAGATAGAGCCCCAGCAGCTCTTTCTCCCACTGTAAGAATTCTCGCTCGCCAATAATCTCGCTGGGTGCGTCTAGCGGTAGAGAAGGCACTTCCTCTGCCACCCCCAGGCTCCCAAAAATATCAATCTGCCCCGATAGTGCATTCTTCTGTACTTTCGACATATAGATTACGATTTTATCAAGGTTTGCATACAATGTAGCGCGATCACCAATCGAGTCGAAGGCCCCAACTTTCATCAAGGCTTCAATGGCTTTTTTATTTATTTCCCGTGCGTCAACACGGCGTACAAAATCTTCTATTGAATTAAATGGACCACCCTCATCTCGTGCAGCCAAGATAGCATTGACCGGGCCAATACCAACGTTCTTAATGGCTGCAAGGCCAAACCGAATCACGTCTTCACCATTTTCGCCACCATCCTTTACCACCGCAAACTCGGAGAAGCTTTCATTGATGTCTGGCGGTAACACGGGGATTCCCATCTTGCGACACTCCGACACTTCAATCGCCACACGATCCAGATTGCCGTGATCGGAAGTGAGGAGTGCCGCCATAAATGCGGCCGGGTAGTGCGCTTTGAGGTATGCTGTCTGCACCGCAATGAGCGCGTAACACGCAGCGTGGCTTTTGTTAAAACAATAAGCCGCAAAGTCTTCAATACCAGCCCAGAGTTTTTCGACAAAATCTCGATCCGCGTTCGAATGCTTAATAGCCCCCTCAACAAAATCCTTTTTCATCTTAGCAATAACTTCAGGAATCTTCTTACCTATACCTTTTCGCAGAGTATCGGCCTGACCACCAGTAAAGCCACATAAATCTTTAGATATCTGCATCACCTGCTCTTGATAGACAATAATTCCATATGTCTCCTTCAAGGCGGCTTCCATTTTTTCGTGATCGTAGACCACCCGCTCGGGGTTATGTTTGCGCCCAATAAAGTCATCAATCCACTGCATCGGGCCTGGCCTGTACAGCGCTACCATTGCAATAATATCCTCAAATCGATCTGGCTTAAGCTCGCGAATATAACGCTTCATACCAGCTGATTCCAACTGGAACACCCCCGTCGTATCGCCACGCGCCAAAAGCTCGTAGGTCGCCTTGTCGTCAATTGGGATATCGCCCACATCAATCGTGCGACCATAGACTTTTTTAATAATACGCAAGGCATTCTTAATAATCGTTAAGTTGGAGAGTCCCAAAAAGTCGAACTTTAAAAGCCCCAAATCTTCCATCGTAGTACCGATGTATTGTGTAGAAATACCACCCTTGGAAGCACGTGTAAGTGGCACATATTCTACCAGTGGTTCAGGAGCAATCACTACCCCAGCAGCGTGTGTGCCGGCGTTACGAATAGTACCTTCTAGCTGCATGGCAATATCAATTAGCCGCTTAGTACGAGGGTTACCTTCGTACTCTTTCTTTAGATCCGGATCATCAACAATCGATTTTTTAAGTGGAATATGCCGGCCTTGAATGGGTGCAGGAATAAGCTTAGCCACTGCATCAACTTCGCCGTACGGCATGGCAAGCACCCGCCCCGTATCACGCACGGCATTACGTGCTGCCATCACCCCAAAGGTAATAATTTGTGCCACTTTCTCTTGACCGTATTTTTCGGTGGCATAGGCAATCACCTCTTCACGACGGTCGTCAGCAAAGTCCATATCGATGTCTGGCATCGAAATGCGATCTGGATTTAAAAAGCGCTCAAAAAGCAAGTCATATTTAATTGGATCCAAGTCGGTAATGTTAGTAACATAGGCCACAATCGATCCAGCCGCCGAACCACGTCCCGGCCCACACACAATCCCATTGTTTTTCGACCAATTCAAGAGATCTGCCACAATTAAAAAGTAGCCATCGTAGCCCATTCGGGCAATCACCTCAAGCTCATATTCAATGCGCTCCAACACTTGCTGCGGGAGCTCGGCTTTTGCAGACTGCTCATCGTGATGAGTGATATCCTCCTTTGGGATATCCCCGTAGCGCCACATCGCCCCCTGATAGACAAGTTCCCGTAGGTATTTACGTTCCGATCGCCCCTCTGGAACTTCAAACTTTGGGATAAGGATGTTGCCAAGCTCGATTTCTACATTACAACGCTCAGCAATTTTTACCGTGTTCGCCAGTGCTTCCGGATCCTCCGGAAAACGCTCGGCAATAGAAGCTCCCGAATGAATTGAAAGATCTTGATCGAGCTTAAACCGGTTTGGGTCTTCAATGGTCGAACCGGTTTGCACACACAATAGAATGTCGTGTGCGTAATGCTGTTCTTTTTTTGAATAGTGCGCATCACCAGTTACCACTAGTCCAAGTTCAAGCTCTTTTGCTAATCTACGCAACCCCGCATTAACCTTATCCTGAGGCTCCCAACCAACATGCGGCTGCATTTCCAGATAATAATTATCTTTGTCGAACGTTTTGGCATACCACTGTGCGGCAGCCTTTGCCTGCACATAGTTATCAGCTAAAAGGTGCGTGCCAACTTCTCCGCCAATGCAGCCGGTGAGGGCGATAATCCCCTCGTGATATTTTTCAATCAGCTCTCGGTCTATACGCGGCTTATAGTAAAACCCCTCCAGATTGGCAATCGTAGAAAGCTTCACAAGATTTTTATAACCGATTTCGTTTGTCGCCAAAAGTGTTAAATGATATGGCGTACGATCTTCGCGGGTAGATTTATCAGTGTGTTTACGTGGCGCCACATAGGCTTCCATACCAATAATTGGCTTAATATCACGCTTCTTACACTCTTTATAAAAATCAATTGCTCCGGAAAGCGTGCCATGATCGGTGATCGCGACAGCAGTTTGTCCAAGTTCCTGCACCCAATCAAGCATGTCCGGTATCTTTTGCAAGCCATCCAAAAGCGAATAGTGCGTGTGGTTGTGCAGGTGTACAAACGGGACACTTTGTCCCGCCACTGCCGTTGCCTGCCCCTGATTCTCACCCATCTTTGTAGCCATGTTGTGTTTTATTATAAGCCAAATTCATGAGCGGGTTAAGCTTGTAATATTTACTGAATGATTGTATAGTTATACTGTACCTACCATTTGGATTGGAGAAAAATGCCCAAACCAGCCAGAAAACCACCTTTCGCAGTTATGAATTCCATTACTGCCGACATGGCCGAACAAGCTTTTTCGGCGCTTAGCCGATGGCTTCACGACCACAACCAAGCCTGGCTTGATGAAGTCGCCATCGCCTGGCTCGACATTGCAGCCAAACCAATCTACTGCCGATGCGGTCATCTGGGGACAATTGACGGGATTCGGCGCGCCATCAATGCTGCGACCAACCCTGATAACCTAACCGGAATGGCAATCAAGACCGGCAATAATCGGCTACTTGGCTACATCGGCATAAACAGTCACCGTAGCGAGGCTGAAAATCTGCTCATGCTCGGATTGGCCAGCGAGCTCACCCTCGATCCGGGTCTGATGACAGATGCAACAAGCCATCTCATCGTCGAAAAATACTTCACCCAAGTGAAGATCACCCCACCTACGGCACTGTATGCGCACAAGCCTCTGCCAAGTTTTTCCTCGCAGACCGGCCTACAATCCTTGATGACGCCGATTATCCCTTGACAACATGTAACTTCTGTAATACACTAGTAGTATGAGGTTTACGGTCAAACACTTCAACGAACGCTTCCCAGATGATAGTTCCTGTCTGGACTACATGTTTGACCTGGCCTACGGTCAGCTACCCGCTTGCCCGAAGTGCGGCGTTGCCAGCCCTGGCTACTACCGCGTTCGTGGCCGTAAGTGCTACGAGTGTAAAGACTGTGGCAACCAGATACACCCACTCGCTAACACCATCTTCCATCAGTCGTCTACACCCTTGAAAGACTGGTTCTATGTCATCTTCCTGTTCTCGGTGGCTAAGAACGGTGTGTCAGCGAAAGAAGTCGAGCGCCATCTGGGCGTAACCTACAAAACTGCTTGGCGGATTGCCAAGCAGGTACGCACCTTGATGCTCGATAGCAACACTTCCTTGTCTGGCATTGTTGAAACTGATGAAACCTACATAGGTGGCCGTGAACGGGGCAAGAATGTCACCGTGCAATATAAAGCCATTGTCTTCGGTATGGTAGAGCGTGGTGGCAAGGTTAAGGCCGAACATGTACGCAGTGCGGGAGCACGAGTACTACTACCCCGCTTACAGTCTGGTATAGCACCAGGTTCAGTAGTTTACAGCGACCAAGCTCGGGTCTACCGCACTGTGCATCGTATCGGCTACTACCACGATAGCGTCAACCACAGTATTGGTGAGTATGGTCGCGGAGCGGTACACACCAACACGATTGAGGGCTTTTGGTCACAACTAAAACGGTCTATGGATGGGACGTATCATTGTGTGAGTCGGAAGTATCTACAGTTGTATCTGAATGAGTTTGTGTATCGCTATAATCATCGGCAGGTGCCGGTGTTTCCGGTTTTGATCGCGACTGCTGCGCGGCGCGTACAATAGCTTTATTTAGTTTTTGCTCAGCGTTTTCATTTACCTGATCGTCGGGCAGGTTATCTAAAAAGTCTTGTCGTTGGTCGTCATTAAGCGGTTGTTTTACCATACCATGTAGTATAGCGTACTCGCACAATACGAGCTTCTAGGGTAACTTAAATCCCCACTAAGCACATGGTGCTTTCTTGTTACTTCTGTATCTGTTACTCCTTTACTTTTATCTTCTTTTCTTTTATATATACATATAGGAGAAAAAACATATGCGGCGGACGGAGACCACAACAAGATACCAGATAAGTCGTTCACAAGCTTTATTACTGCATGCCTTACTGAAATACCGCTTTCTAACAACCGATTTACTAGCAGACTTACTTAAGAAAGATCGCTCAACGATATACGAGAGATTAGCAGTACTGGTAGACCGAGGCTATGCAGCTAAGAAATATAGCAGTACCTACAGAATAGATAGACGACCAGCTACGTATTATCTTGCCCCAGCTGGTATACGCTACCTGAAAGCACAAGGTGTGGAACGAACCCAACTCCACTACAAGAACAAAGACTTTACGGAAGCTCAAATAGATGAATACTACCGCTACCCCCAGTTTAGTCGTAGCGTTCACCGTAACTACCCAGAAATGTACCGTACCTACACCAAGTACCAGCTTGACCCGGAGGAGTACCTGAACCCTATGCCCTGGCTCCTGTTCGTACCAGACGCTGAGGATGCCCCGGAACTCTTTATGGAGTACATCCCTGCTGGTGAACAAAGCTGGATTATCCGGAAACGCATTAACCAGCATATTGAGTTTGCAGATGAGTCCGAGTACCGTCACCCGTACCTGCTATTGGTGGCCGGCAACGACAATACTGAGAAACGGATTGTGAAACTGTCCACTGACCTAATCTGGGACTCTGAGTTATTCACTACGACTGAAGAACACTTACTGAGTGACAATAAGAACATTTGGCTGCGCCCTATGGAAGTGGATTGGGATGAGGAACTGACCTACCACGAGCTGCCGGTGGGGTTTGTTGAGGAGTAGCACGGGAGATTTTACTCGAGAGGTAAGGTATAATCATAGAGATGAGTAAAATAATTGAAAAGAAAATCTTGCCTGAGTATTTCGACAAGATTGAGGCTGGAGAAAAGACCTACGAGCTACGCCTAGCTGACTGGGAGTGTAGTCAAGGGGATATCCTCGTACTGGTTGAGATTGATGAGAACACAAAACAATCAACTGGTCGCACCCTAAAGCGAAAAGTAGGTTTTGTAGGCAAGACAAAAGACTTTGACTTCTGGAGCAAAGAGGATATCGACAAATATGGCTATCAGATTATTTCATTGCTTGAGGAAGTAGAGTAATGAAAACCATAGTCATCGGCTCGCTCAACACTGACCTCGTAGCAACAGGTATTACGCAATTTCCAAAACCAGGCGAACACGTATATGGCAAAGAACTGTTAATCGGCCCGGGTGGTAAGTCACGTAATATCGCTGACATGATCGCCCACCTTGCGCCAGAAAATAGCGTTGCCATGGTTGGCCGAACCGTACAAGACCCTTACGGTTTGTGGCGGCAGCCCATGGATGCACTGGCAAAGATTGGTGTTAATACTGATTATGTAAATGTGCTTGATTATGAGCTGGTGAATAAGCTGCCAGGAATTGCTCTCATACCAGTAGACCAGCATGGTAATAACCAGATCTTTGTGCTGCCTGGCGTGAGTGACGACTTTAGTACAGACGATATTGACGCCGCCTCTAAACTATTTGAAACCGCCGCAACGAACAACGGAACTCTAGTCTTGACCTTGGAGTGTCCGCTAAAAACAGCCACTTATGCGGTTCAGCAAGCAAACAAGCATGGCTTGAAAGTAATGTTTGATCCAGGTGGCATTGAAGCTACTACAGAATTAAGTGAGCTTATAGCAGCCGGCATCTACCTAATGAAACCAAACGAACATGAGGCAAAAATGCTAACTGGTATTGAGGTTACTGACTTTGAAACCGCTAAAAAAGCCGCCCAAAAATTACGCGAACAAGGTGTTGAGAATGTTCTTATAACTGCGGGTGTGAACGGAGCCTACTTGTTTACAAACGACATACAGACGCATATTGCAATCCCTGATATCAAAGCATCCGGCGAAAAAGATGAAACAGGTTGCGGTGATCAAACGATGGCTGCTCTCTGTGCGCTCCTGCAGGATGGAGCAGCAATCAGCGAAGCCGCTCAGCAAGCTATTCTAGCTGGTACGTTGCAGTTTCATAGAACAGGCATTCAACCGGTAACAAAACAAGAACTCAAGGAGGCATATGAAGCTCACTAAATACGGCCATGCCTGCCTACTGCTCGAAAAAGACGGTACTAATCTGCTCATTGATCCGGGCTCGTTTACTGAACTACCGGCCGACCTGCCAAAGATAGACTTCGTGGTTGTAACCGAAGAACATTATGACCACTTCAATCCCGACAATCTTGAAACAATTGCTCACAGCAACCCTGATGTACAAATCTACACCACCAGGGTTGTACAAGAGAAGCTCAAAGACACAGGGCTGCACATACACACTGTGACAGGTGACCAGACTATACAGCTCGGTACTTTCAAGGTCATATTCAGTGAAACCGATCACGCAGTGGTGTACCAAAAATCACCCTGCAAATCACTCACGATTACCGTAGATGGTGACGTGCTCTACTACCCAAGCGACTCGTACAAAACTATTGATACGAAGGTGAAGGTTCTTGCCCTCCCAACTTCGGGGCCATGGTTCAAGGTATCAGAATGCATTGAGTTCGCCAATGCAGTTGACTCCGACATTGTCATTCCAACACACAACGGCCTGAATAGCGACAACGGGCACAAAGTAACGCACAACTTTGTTGTGAACAACATTGATTCAGCCCGAGAATTTGTGTTTCTTACTGACGGTGAGAGTATTGAAGTTGAGTGAGTCACTAATCTAAAAACAGGGCGTCCTCGCAAACGCGCCCTGTTTTTTAGTTTGTACTGCCGTTAGCTCGTGTGGCTTTCGGGGCAACACCATGCGCACCCGTTGATACGCCAGCTGGGATGTCGCCGTTGTGCTTCCTTAATAGCACTGAAGCTATCTGGTAACTCACCAAGATATTCTTGGTTCTCTGGTTTAGGCAACCGCTTACAGCTTCGGTGTACCTCGTGATCACCGTTATCTTGTTCGTTCTCGTTTACGCAAAACTTTTCCATGATTAGCCCTTTGGTGGGTACGGATCATGCTTGCCGTACGTGTTACGATTTTGTATCTGACCGTTCTTACCGTGCTCGAACATCTCAAGTCCGTTATTAACGGCAATCTGTCGAGCTGCCGCCAAAGCATCTGCCTTGTTGGCATAAGTGCCAGTAGAGCGTTGTGCGCCTTCGCGCTTTACAGACCAATCTAATTGGCCTGACGATTTGTTTGGTACGACGTGAACGTCGCGTCTGTTTGCTGCCATGATTTTACTCCTTATAGCGAAACATTAGTTGTTAATGTGTGCTAGAATTGGCAGCATACAAGGCTTCTAATCTTTGTATGCGCGGTGCTGGCGAGGGTCAGCACCGTTGCCATTTCTAGCGATTGGTTTGCTCAGGAGTTACCCTCCTTAAGACCTCCCGACATCTGTTTGTTAAAGTTATCTTTATTTCAGATAAGTCGGTATGACTATGATGATAGCAAAAATAACAGATGACGTCAATATTCTGCACAGATTACTTGCATAAAACTGTAGCATAAGCTATACTGCTAGATATAAATTGAAAGGTTTCTTATGGATTTCAGCAAGACAATAGCAGCACTGCGCGACAATGCCGGCCTGAGCCAGCAAGACGTAGCAGATAAGCTACGTATGGCGCGGGCAACATACGCCAATTTAGAGACTGGCAAGCGGCAGCCAGACTTGGGCCAGATCAACGCCATCGCTGAGTTTTATCAGATTTCTCCATCAGATTTAATTACTGGTAAGCTATCGACAGAACAAGCTGCCGAGCCAGTCAGTTTTAGCAAACCAAACGTAGAGCCCAGAGAAACAATACAGATTGTTGACCACGACAAACTGCGCGAGGTACTTGCCTACGTTCTGGAAAAAGTCGGTGCTAAGCCAAATGTGGGTGAAACCGTTTTATACAAACTGCTATACTTCATAGATTTTGATTACTATGAAAAACACGGTAAGTCTATAACCGGCTTGACCTACATCCATAATCATTACGGTCCATCACCTGTAGCAGAATTTAAAAGTGTCGTAGAGGGCATGAAGACCAAAGGCGAGCTTGAAGTCGTTGAAACCAATTTCTTCAAGAACAAACAAAAGAAATACTTGCCAACAAAGCCAGTACCATTCGACGACCTATCTGCACGCGAACTCAGACACATAGATGAAACACTTGCCCGCTTGAGTGACAAAACGGCCAAGGAGTTAACGGAACTATCCCACTATGATACGCCATGGGTGGTGGCGGGTCAGGGCAAACCTCTAGATTACCGTTATGTGTTTTATCGTACCAAACTAACCGCTGTCACCGAGCCAGAAGATGAACTTTAATGAGAGCCCAGAGTTTAGAAAAGATATAAAAGCACTTGGCAAGAAGGTGCGCACTATAAAGTCTGACCTAAAGCCTGTACATGCACTTATAGAGCAGCTATACACATCAAGCAATGATGAGGAGCTTAAAAAATATCGATCACTATTCTTTGACGGCAAGCGAGCGACAATTTTACACCAGTCACAGACGCATGAAGTTATAAAGATGCGACTGGATACTGAAACACGCTCCATGAGTGGCAAACTTCGGCTGGTATTCATAGCCGTCATAAGCGATGGCACTGTAACATTTATTGAGCTGTACGCCAAGAATGTTAAAAGCCGCGAAGATCAGCAACGTATACAGAAGTATCTAAGTTGAAATAGTTACCTCATGACTCTTAACGCTCAGTCTGAAGCAAGTCGACAATCTCCTCTACATGTTGTTGGGGTATACTCAGCTTGATGACAGAAGCAGACAACCAAGGACTGTTGCCGGGCGGCCAATACGGCGTACCTCCGCTTGACACCGCTCCACTGGCAAAACCGGCTCCGGGAGTCAACCTCATTACTGAAGTTCCCGGCTTTGGTGGAGGTCTCAACTCTTAATCCGTACTCATAGCGGGCATCTATCTCAAGGATGTCCGCGTTATTATTTTAGGTTGCATTCTTTAAAAAAATCACTAAAGCTATTGTTGCTTTTGCTGCGGTGCGGTTGTTTGAGTAGAAGCACTCTCCTGAACGCTGCGTATGAAATCACCAATATATGGGATACCTCCAAGCACGGTGACGAGCCAGCCTAAAAGCACCAAAATAAGTGCCACTCCAAGGGTCAGACCAATACCACGATAGATACCGGCCCGAAAATTTAGCCAAGCAAACCGCCACTTATCATTTAAAAGATTTACAAACTCTTCAGCACCAACTAAATTTGCTGCCCGTTCGGCGGCATCCAGCTCTTGTACTTTACTGGCGGTCTTGCTACTTTGCTGACTTGGCACGGTTAGTAGTTTTCTTGGTAGCAGTTGGCTTCTTAGTAGTTTTCTTCGTAGGCTTCTTTACGGATCCAGCTACCTTGTCAGCTGATTTTTTAACTTCGTTTGATAGTTTTGTAGCTTCTCTCTTGGTGGAGGCACCAATCTTCTTACCGAGCACCTCTAATTCTTCGACGACTAGCCTGGCTTCTTCCATAAGCTTCTTGGCTTCTGCCATGAGTTCATCTTTTATATC
>CAZHOZ010000007.1:0-9445 GCA_964533895.1 uncultured Candidatus Saccharibacteria bacterium
TGGCGCGTTTCGGGCAAGACAGAAGCGTGGCCTCTTTGTGGGAGGGTAAAACACTAGTCGATATAAAGATACTCAAGGATAAAGATGAGAAAATCACCAATACTGCCCTAGCTATAAAGTATAAATCATATTGCGAAGCTAATCGAGTTGGCTACGATCACGCTATTGTTGACGCGGTGGGTGTTGGTGCAGGCGTAGTCGATTATCTACACGAGCTAGAGTTTTACTGTAAAGAGTTTGTCGCAGGTGGTAAAGCTGATGGCAATTATAATAACTTACGCAGTCAAGTCACGCACATGCTTGCACAAGACCTTGAACGAGAAGAAGTGAAGTTTTTAGATAGCTGCCCGTATCTGACCGAGCTAAAGAAAGAATTGACGATGCAAAGCTATAACATTGTCGATAAGCAGTTGATACTTGAGAGCAAAGACAAAGTGAAAGCACGACTTGGTATGTCGCCTGATATTGCTGATGCAGTGATTATGGCGTACTCATTGCAAGACAGTCGTAAACTTGTTACGATTGATGATTTTGACTTATAACTTTTGATGACTTACAATATGAATATGACTATAAAATGTACTATTACAGATTGTACTGGAGAGCACGTCGCTAAGGGTTATTGCATGAAGCATTATCAGCGGCTTAAGAAGTACGGAGACCCGAATATGCTACATGCCTCAATGCACGGTATGAGTAGGTCTCCAGAAAACATGGTATGGCGTGGTATGAAATATCGCTGCTACAATAAAAAGCTTAAAAATTATAGGTACTATGGTGGGCGCGGTATCAAAGTATGTGATAGGTGGCTAGAAAGCTTTGCTAACTTTATAGAGGATGTGGGCTTGAGACCTGGTAAGGGGTATTCGTTAGACAGGATAGATAACGATGGCCATTACGAACCAGGCAACGTTAGGTGGGCTACTCAAACCGAACAGCGCCGCAATGCACGGTCTTTTGGTAGGTCTGGTCATAAGGGAGTCGGATGGAACAAAAATGATAGTTTGTGGCAGGCTTATATTGGGCTGGATGGCAAGACAATACATCTTGGCCGCTACAAAAATATCGAAGACGCTATAGCTGCTAGACAGGCCGCAGAAAAGCATTACTATTAAGCATTGTTGTGGTATATTTACAAGTAGAGACCTGGGAGTCCATAATTAGAGGTAATCAATGAAATTATCGCAACGGCTACGCACAGCCTTGAAAGTGCTATCATCTCCCGAACTTGGCAATAGCGTCAACGGCATAGTCAATCGCAATTATTCAAAAGGATCAGGCTTCGCGCCACAAGCTCAGTTGCGCGGTATTACTTACAAAGCAATCGATAAAGTCGGTCAATCATTATCGGTATATGAACCTAAAGTAAATAAAGGCAACGGCGAGTATTACGAAAATCACCCATTGTATGTGCTGTATCAGAACCCTAACCCTATACAGCGTACTGGTAGTGACTTTGTGCATCTGTACGGTATGCTCATGCAGATCTACGGTGAGACGTTTTGGTATCTAGCGCGCGGTGAAAACAGCAACAAGATTAAAGAAATATACATGCTTAATCCTGCGCAGATCGAATTAAAGATTAGTGATGGTGAAGTTATTGGCTATGTATTGCACAAAAATAACGGTCAGCAAGTACCGTTTGAAGTAGACGAGATATATCACGATAAGTTTCCTAACCCATTTAACGAGTATCGTGGTTTGTCTATTCTTGAGCGTGCAAGCCAGTACGTTGATATTGAGCTAACTACAACCAATTTCACACTTAATTACATGCGCAATAACGCCAGCCCATCAGGTATCGTCACATTACCTGAAATGGATCGTGAGGCGTTTCGTCAATTTACTGCTCAGTGGCGTGAAGGCTACGAAGGACCAGAGAACGCAGGTAAAACCGCATTCATTCGTGGTGGCGAAGCAGACTTCAAAGCTGTTGGCGCAACATTAAAAGACGTTGATCAAGAAGTCACTCGTAAGATGGCAAAAGAGGATGTATTGATGATGCTTGAAGTACCTAAGCCGTTGCTTGGTGGCACTGATGATAATGGCTTCGGTCGTTCTAATGTAGAAGCACTGACATACATTTATGCACGTGAAAAGATTAACCCATTGATGGAGCGACTTGATCGCGCATTTGAAACAATCATCAATATGCAGCCACGACAAGCAGGTGTCACAAACGCCAGCGTTAAAGTTACGCACGAAAGCCCTGTGCCTGAAGATAAGGATTTTATACACCAACAGAATAAAGATCTGGTCAATGTAGCACTTACAGTAAACGAAGTGCGACAGCGTATCGGCTTACCGCCAATCAAGGGGGGTGATGAGCTTGATACGAGCAATCCTGTTGCGCAAGCACCAACAGGTAAAACAGTTACGATTGTAAAGAAAAAAGAGTTAACGTTGGCTGAAAAGGCTAAAGCGAAGCACAACAAAAACGAGAAGTTTCGCAAGCAAGTTGAAGAAACCAACACATTGTATGCGAATAAAGTAAAAAAACAGATCAGTAAACTTGCAGCTGAACAAGAAAGCAAAGTTATAGCTAATATCAACGCCAGCTCAAAGACGTTTGAAGAATGGCTATTTAATGTCAAAGAGGAGTCTGTAAAGTTTGCAGAGGTAATTACACCGATCATGCTTGAATTGATGCAAGCACAAACGCAAGAAGCTGCTAATTTTATCACAGGTGAAACAATCGTCATAACTGAAGAACTGCGTAAAACAACGCGTGCATATATTAAACAAATAGCAGGCGTATATAACGCCGATACGATCGCTGCGCTTGAGCAAACGCTTACTGAAGGGCAAGCAGCAGGTGAAAGCCTTGCTAAGCTTAAAACACGCGTAGAAGGCGTTTACAGCGATGCTAAGGGCTATCGTGCAGAACGTATCGCTCGTACTGAGTCGAGTCGTGCTGGTAATCGTAGTGTCGAAATGACATATAACCAAAGTGGCTGGTCGGAAGTCGAATGGTTTATCAATCCTGGCGCATGTGAGTTTTGCCAGACATTCAAAGGGCGCACAAAGCAGATCGGCTCAAACTTCAATCAATTAGGCGATGTAATTACCAGTACAGAAGGCAACAAGCTACAAGTCCAGTATTCAGACATAGATGCACCACCTTTGCACCCGAACTGCACATGCTCGCTCGTACCAAGTGGCAAGCGATTAGGAGATTAGGCGATGGATCAGAAGTCCATCGAGTTATATAACGAGGAGCAGCTATCGCTTTTGAAGGGCTTACGAGATGACATTGTAGGCTTGAAAGATGTACTCACTGACAAGATAGCAATTAACGTCACTAACCCTGATGAAGTGAGGGTCAGCGGTAAGGTCGAAGTAAACACCGAAAAAGAAGTATCAATCACAAATATGGATGAGTTTGTTTCAGGTTTAGACAAGCTCGCCCAAAATCTCGAACTTACACTTAAAAAGCTTACTCCAACAGATACAGTCACCGTCAAAAACATTCAAGATGCTATTGCTAAAGAATTGCGCGTCTCGAACCTCGGTGATTTGAAAGCTGACTTGCAGGCAATTAAGCAGGCAGTTATAGACAATCAAGCGATCGTAAATGTGACCGAAAAGGCTATATCTTGGCCGCAACTTGCCAAAGACGCGATCCCAGTTCGCCTCAGCGACGGTAAGTCGTTTTACAAGGCGGTGGCCGCAGCCTTCGCAGGTGGCGTCAGTTCCACCCTTGCCACCGATATAGCTAACGCTATGGGCGCTGGTGGTATATCGGTCTATACGCTAGTACAAAAAGATACCACTTCGGATACGGTAAACTATAAGTACTACGGTTACGTCAAAACTGACGGATCGTGGGCAATCAAACGAGTCAACCGCAGCACTAACTACGCTCAGTTTAAGCTCGGTGCAACCAGCTCAAGCTTTGGGTCAGGTTTTTACACTTGGGTGAGTGGGCTAACGAGCTGGCAGTCGTATGAGGACGCGTTCTAATGGCACTAGAGTCAACAAACGGATGGAGTATCAGGAATTATCGGTCGATACCGTACTACGATATTCCGTTTGCTATGTACGTTGAAGCACCTACCGAGATACCAAAGTCTAACCTCAACGCCGTTTCGTTTGACCTGTATGATGGCACGACATTCAAGTGCAAGGTGGCATACCTTGAGCCAAATGATTTAGGTGTTGATGAGGCTGAGGTTTTGAAGCAGGCAGAGATAACTAAGGCAAAAGATAAATATTTAAGGGATAAATACCTGTAATGGCACACTATACTCAAATCGCTAGTGGTAATCCAGCAACGGCGGCTAACCTTGGTCGTGTCACTGCCGTCGCTACCGCGCACGCCTCAAACACCACCGCCGACTTTATATCGACGCCAGTGTACACTGATCCATTTACAGCGCCCAGTCTTACCGACAAGGCAGTTGGCGTCGGTATATTCCTAACCTCAAACAATATGACCGATGGCTCAGTATTGAGGGCGACACTACAGGAGGACGTCGGAGCTGGTTTTGTCGATACAGCCTGCACTGCCGACGTAACGATAACTGGCAACCTAGTAGGCTACAACGCGGACTTTTTATACTTCCAGGCTGGAACGCCATATACATTCATGACCACTACGGCTAATAAGTACCGTTGGAAATTAGTACGTTACTCAGGCGGTGGTACACTGCTTCGTGCGCGCTCGTCAACTACTGGATCATCAACACCTTGGGCCTGGTTTGTGGACTCACGTAACGGCACGCTCGGTGCTGGAGATATTTTATGTGTGCTTCACGGCATAACGTCAGTCGGGTATGATGGCCTAAGCTTCGGCGCAAGCTCAGGTGCTACCGTAGTAAGTCCAACAAACTTTGCCCTAAACTCGCTTACGGTACTCCGTAACGGTATTTTTGAGTGGGATACTGCCGCCAACACTAGCATTACGATAAAGGGCGGTATTCTTATAAGTCAGTCAGGTGAGTTTCGTATCGGTAGTGAGGCAACCCCATATCCATCGTCATATGTGGCTACATTCATCCATGACCAGGACACAACGGCTGGTAACTATGGTCTGTGGACAGCAACAGGTAATATAACATTCAATGGCGCAGCCACAACAGCGTATGCAGCCAAATATGTATCTGGTCTTGGTACGGCAGCCAGCCCAATGATTACCGACGGTGATATTGGTGTAGTTGGCGATGAGGTATTGGTATCGGCGACTGGTAGCTACAATCAGACAGAGTACAAGTTTATCAAGACTAAAAACTCGGCTACGAGTTATGTGCTATCTGACACCGTTGGTGGTGCTGAAGCGGCCCTTACTTATACCCACTCTGCCAACCGAGCTAGGGTTGCTAATCTTCAGCGCAATATCATCATCAAGCCAGCCAACTCAACGTATCCAAACTACATACTGCACACTGGACAGAGTACCACTGGTCGCTTTTATGGTAAAAACTTCCGCACTGAATATATCGGCAACTCAGGTGTCGGTAAGTATGGTCTTACGCTCGGCTACCCATCTGGCCAATCGACTATGGTCATTAAGGAGCTAAGCGGTGTTGTATCGTACCGAGCAAGCTACTCAGGATTTTACCTGCAATCAAACCGTACTGATTACACCACTTACACCGATAATATATTCTGTCGGTCGGCCAGCGCTCAGCCAGCGGCTTCAACAAGTAACTTCGTAAACAAAGTGGCTACAAGATGGTACTTCTTTGATAACGCCGCCTCAGCTATCGGCTTCGGTCAAACGGCTAACATGGTGCTAAATGATCATATATATCACGGTAACAATACGGCTGGTGGTACAAACGGCGGACACTATCTTATCAGCGGCTCGTGTAATTCAATCACCGTAAACAATAGTGATTTTCAGACGGCCAGGATCGGTGCAGTTAGAAATATCTCAGGTAATATATCTGGTATCGTATTCAATGACTGCACGTTTGGCGACGTAGGCACAAACACCACCGACTTTATTACTGGCAGTAACTTCAATGATGTACTGTTTAGTAACTGCCTATTTGGCTCAGCTACACTCATATCTGGATATACAGGCATGGTTGAGGGATCAGAGGTAAAGTACCAGCGATATAACCAGTCAACCACTAGCCACCGTTGGTACACGAACAGGGGTAAGGGCCGATCTGAGCCGACTACCAAGCGCACTGGCTCACTGTCGCTAGCTATCGAGCCAGAAAATGCCACTGATGGCTTTATATGGGAGTTTTACGTACCTGCTAATGGTAATCAGCAAATTGTGCTGCCTGGGTACTACTACAGAAGCTCACTGGCTGGCGCTGTTACGGTTGATATTTTCTTACCATACTCGACTACACCAGATAAGACGGTAACGCTCGATACTGTTGCTGGAGCGTGGGATGACTTCCTTGCAAGTATCGACTATGCACTATCCGAAAACGAAATTGCTAAAATAAGGTTTACCGTCAAAGGATCGTCAGGTACGCTATTCCTCGATGACTTCTTGAACAGTGGTAATACGTCAGTGGTAAGTAATAACATTGCCTCGTTTGAGACATGGCAAAACGGTAAACCTGTGAGCCTATTCTCGCTACTTGATGTATCGGCTATTCCAGCACAGTCGGCTCAGCAGGTATGGCTACAGCCTGACACTGGTACAACCGCTGGTACGATGGGTCAGCGGCAAGTTGATGCGGCTGAGGACGCTGACGTAGCGGCAAACCGATGATTGAAGTGCGCTGCAAAGGTTGTGGTACACTACTTGCGAAAGCAGTAATATTTGTTGGTGCGATCAAATGCAAAGGGTGTAAGCGAATATTTGAGTATAAAATACTGACTGATCTACACATGACAAACATGGCTGATCCAGTTGAAACGAAAAAACTATTGCAAAAACAAAGCAACTAGCTTACGCTTTATGTAGAGTCCAACGAGACCAGGCGCATTGCGCCATCCCAACCTGTTACGGTTCGGGGGTCTGTTGGCTTTTTTGTTTATAAGGAGAAAAATATGCTCGTAAAATCAGCAGGTATTATTGAAAAAGCAGCAAAACTTCAAGAAGGTGAAGTCGAATTTATCGTTAGTACGAATGCAATTGATGCACATGGTGAGCGTATCAACGTAGATGGTATTGATCTAAAAGACTACAAGAAAAACCCCGTCGTATTATGGGGACATGATGGCTTTAACTTGCCAATCGCAAAGACAACAAAGATCTGGAAAGACAGCGGTAAGCTGATGGCACGAGCTAAGTTTTATCTCAAAGATCAGTTTGCTAACAAAGTTTATAACTACATTGTTGATGGCTACCTTAATGCTGTATCTATTGGCGGTATGGTACAAGAGTGGGCTGCTGATGGCATGACCATTGATAAGCTGCTGATGAAAGAGTTTAGTGTTGTATCTATACCTGCTAATCAAGAAGCTCTAGTCGCTTCTAAGTCACTTGATGGTGAGCAAAAGGCTGAATTGCGAGCACTCGCTAATAACTATGCCCGTAAGATGCTCGATCAAGAAGATGGAGTGACTGAGATTAATAAGAGTATCGACTCACTGGAGAAACTTGTTTCCACCTTAAAGGAAGTAGCCAAAAGCGAACCCCAAGAGGCTTCGGACAAAGTAAATCATGTTCGTGTGGTGCTGCGTCAAGCGCAGGCGGTCGATCACCAAATCGAACGAGTAATAAAGGTCGTAAAGAAAGGAGTATCTTAAATGGAAGATACCAAAATCGAGATTGATGAGACTGTTTCGCAAGAGATTGCAAAAGAAGCAGCTAAGTTGATCCAAGTTCCTACTGCTGACGAGATTGCCGCTAAGGTTCTCGAAGGGCAAGCAGCCCAGGCAGAAGCAACCGAAAAAGTTGCTAAAAAGTCCATTCACGAAGACTCTGACAAGCCTGCTATGAAGACTCTTGATAAGAGCTTCGGTAGCTTGCCAAAAGAAGTACGTTTTGCACGTGCTGTCAAAGCTTTCAAGAGTGGCGATGCTGCTGGTATTGCAGAATATAACCAGTATGTAGACAAGTCATGGCAAGACGTAAACAAGGCTAACTACCAGAATGTCACCACAAGTGCTGACGGTGGTGCGCTCGTACCAGACCCAGAGTTTATCGCTGAAGTAGAGCGACTTACCCAGGATTACGGTGTTGCTGCTCGTCTTGCAAACGTTCGCTCAACTGACCGCGACAGCGTAACGCTGCTCAAGGGTACTAACGAAGTTAGCTTTACCAAGACAGGTGAAATGACTGCGCAAAACGCACAGAAGCTCACCTACGACCTGAACACGGTCGCACTTGAGAAGTATATCGCTACTCTCGTTATGTCGAGTGAAATTGTTGAAGATGCTGCAATCGATATGTTTAACGATGCAGCTAACGAGATTGCACGCGCTCGCGCTAAGCTGTTTGATCAGCTTGTGTTCACAGACTCGACTTATGGTCTCTTAAGCCCAACCATCGCGAAGGCTTATGCCACCCAGACTGTCGGTGCTGCTATCACCAACTTTGACGCTGATGATGCCATGAACGCAAAATACAAGGTTGTAGGATCAGTACGACGTAACAGCCGTTACTTCATGCACCCAACTGTATGGAACGTTCTACGTCAGACTAAAGAAGCTACAACTGGCGGATACCTATTCGGACCAGTTGGCTCAGAAGTAACCCCTACTATCGACGGTGTACCTGTTGAGTTGGTAGACGTAATGCCAGAATACGGCACTATCGCTGCTAACAAAGCATTTGCAGTCTTTGGTGATCTAGGTCGCGTAATGATCCACGTCAAGCGTCTCCTCGAAACCAAGATCTTTGACAGTGGTGTTGTAAAAGACTCAGGCGGTTCAGACATTAACCTGATCACTCAGGATGCCTGGGCTATGCGTGCAACGCTTCGTTGTGTACCACAGACTCGCTTTAACGGCGCATTCTGTATCATCGGTACTGGTAACGTATCTTAAGCGTAATCTAATAGGAGGTAACACTTTATGGCAAATCTAAGCAACTTATATGTCGCAGCAGGTAGCCTTGTTACCTTTGGTGGTGTTGATCTAGGTCACACCGTAGATGGCGCTGAGATAGAGTTTAGCCGCGAGTTTACAGAAGTAACTACTGACTTGTACGGAAAGACGCCAGTCGATTATGTACTGCAAGGTCAAAAGGCTACTATCAAACTGAAGCTCGCTGAGATTACCCCTGGGGTACTTTCATACCTTGTACCTGAAGGAGATTACGATGTAGGTTCTGCATCACAATCGCTTCACTTCGGTACAAAGGCAGGCTTTAGCCTTCGTGGGGTTTCATTACAGCTTGTAATTACCCCACAAGCTAACAACGCCGATGGTCGTCGCACCATTACGTTCTTCAAGGCTGTTTCAACTGAACCAGTAAGTGTAAGCTACAAGATTGACGAACAGTCAGTGTTTGAAGTAACATTTACCGCTCTCGTTGACGAAAGCCGAAATGCAACAGATGGTCGATTGCTCGGTCGCTTCGGACCAG
>CAZHOZ010000007.1:9455-9679 GCA_964533895.1 uncultured Candidatus Saccharibacteria bacterium
TCTTAAACCAGAGGTGCAATCAAATACAGGTGTCTTGGCATATTGTCAAGCCCTGTATTTGTTTTGATGGTATAATAATGTTATGCTTTTGTACGATTATTTTAATGCTGCAATTCTCAACGTTCGCGAACTACGAGGTGGTATTAGTAAGCTCAAACGTATTGATAAAGAGACTAAGCGCGAGCATAATGAGCGCAGAGCCGATTATCTTTTTATGCAAGAGC
>CAZHOZ010000007.1:9689-14059 GCA_964533895.1 uncultured Candidatus Saccharibacteria bacterium
AAAAGAATAAAAAGGGAGCATAATGGCACTCGTATCTCAATCAGATTTAGAGGCTCGACTAGGTAGACCACTTACCGCTGAAGAAGCAACTGCATTTACTAGTATCAACGCTGCACATCAAGCTTATATTGAAAAACTTATCGGATCTGATGTGGAGGCTGTGTCGCCGACAACTCGCTATTACGATGGTGGTGTTGTTAATCTCTCGATTGATCCTTGCACTGACATAACGTCAGTTACTTACGTTGATGATGATGAAGTAGTACTTGATACACTTGAAACAGATGATTATATTACTGAGCCACGCAATCGCACACTTAAAACATGGCTACGCAGTCGCTTAGGTGAGTTTTGGTCAGGCATGAGTAACGTTGCTGTGACTGCAAAGTTTAGTATTAACGGTGATGCAGATATACTCGCGATCGTCAAAGACGCATTGCTTGCGAGTCTTGAAGCTGAAGTCAGCAATACGCAAAACATCACTCGTGAGTCGATTGAGGGCTACAGCGTAGAGTTTGCCAGCTCGGAGTCGAAAAACGCGCTAGACAAGCTCAAACTTATCTTCCCTGAGGTGTAGCTATGCGCCCACCGATGGTACACACCTGCTACAAAGTCACGCAAACGCGCAATGGCTACGGTGATCTGATTGGCACTTCGCTTACATCGCTACCTTGTCACTTTCGTTATATCACTGAACAAGTATCGGGTAGTGCAAACGAGCAGATCAATTCAGATGCGATGGCATGGTTTGAACCTGATAGCGGTATCAGCCGATCAGATGTATTAAAGTTTGATAATGAGTATTTTCGAGTTGAGCGCGTAATCAAAGCGCGCAGATTGCATGATCCATCAGTGCAATTTTTAAAAGTAGAATTATTAAAGTACGGGCAAATATCATGAGCGTTAAAGTTGTAAACAAATTACCCTCATTTGCTCGACGTGTTGCAAACGTATTTGATGATGCGATGGGCGAAACAGCAAAAGATATACTTATTAGCTCGCGTCAGACAGCACCTTTTCAAAAGGGCGCATTACGACGTGAAAGTGACATACGACAATTGCGACCGTTATTATGGCGCATAAGCTACTGGATTGAATACGCACGCTTTCAAGAAATGGGTGGTGACGCACGCAGACGAGTGCGCAATTATTCAACATCAGGCACAGGGGCGCACTTCTTAAAAAATGCAGGTGATGAGCAGGTGAAAAAGCTTAACGGCACACTACGCAAGCACGCAATGAGGGTTAAAATATGAACGACATTACACTAGCATTAGCAACGTATTTACAAGCAGCAGGCTTCGGCACATACGGTACAAATATATTTGTTGGCTATATACCTGAGAATACAGACGCCATATGGCTCGAACAGGTTGGTGGTAGCCAGAACAACTACTTACCAATGCAAGAAGCGGTCGTCAATATATACATTAAAAACATTGAACGATATAAAGCATTATATTCACCGTATGCACTCAACTACGGTGTCTACTAATTACATATACACAATGCTCATACTCGGTAATATTGAAGATGTTACGCGTGATCTTGAATATGCCAAAATATTTAAGCTTACTGTACAATTAACGTATCGTAATACAAGTTTAATAAGTTAAGGAGACGACCGACATGGCACTAAATATCAGCGACTTACAACCAAAACCATTCACTGTTACGCTGGGCGATCAGCAAACAGAATGCGCACCGTTAAAGCTGCGACATATATTCATACTGAACAAGATCGGCGTTATATTGCAAAACCCTGATAAAGCATCGAAGGAACAAATTATCGAAGCTGAAAATGACTTTTATTTCATAATCAGCGATCTTATACCTGAATTAGAAGGCGTAACGCTACCACCCGATATGATGATGGATCTTATTACTCAGATGATGTTGACGGTTAACCCCAGCGAGAATAAAGAACTTGCTGAAAAGGGGGTGTCATTTGACGCAGACCCAAAAGCACAGACGAGCGAGAACAGCAACGAGAGGACTGGCTAATGATTGTACCGCAGTTTATTAGGTTTTACGGCTATACGTTAGCACAAACACTTGATGAATATGCGGTGTCGTTTTTCAGTTTAGTAAATAGTATGTATCGCATTCAGGCGCGTGAAAATATTGATGGTGCATTACGCGTATCACTCGGCATGAGTGGTAAAGAAGGTCAAAACACGCTGCATAAGCTTGAAAAAGAAGCTGAAGGCTTACACGGTATACTGAAAGAAGTTAGGAATGTGAAAGGTAAATCATGAGTACATCTGTTGGCTCAATTCATTATAACGTAGGTCTTGATACAGCTAAGTTTGACGCAGCTGTAGAAGGAGTAAACGCCAAAGTCAGTACACTAGGCGATAAGTTTAATGGTGTATCTAATACGATCGGCGCATTTGCAAAAACTGCAGGTGTAGCAATGGCTGCTGCGTCAGTGGCTGTAGGCGCATTGGCTGGCAAGATGTTGATGTCAGGGGCTGAATTAGAACAGCAACTCGGCGGTGCTGAAGCTGTATTCGGTCAATTCGCAGACGGTATCAAAGAAAAAGCAAAAGACGCATATACAAAAGCTGGTTTGTCACAGCAAGAGTTTTTACAAGGTGCTAACAAGATGGGATCGCTATTCCAAGGCGCAGGCTTTAGCGTACAACAATCTATGCAGATGAGTGCTGACTCTATGCAACGTGCATCAGATATTGCGTCAATTATGGGTATTAGCACAACTGAAGCATTAGAAGCGGTCGCAGGTATGGCAAAAGGTAACTTCACCATGATGGACAACCTGGGTGTGGCGATGAATGATACAGCGATTGCAGCGTATGCAGCAAGCAAAGGCATAGATGCTTCGATCGGTTCTATGACCATTCAGCAAAAAGTCGGTCTTGCACAGCAAATGTTTATGGAGAAAACTGCTAAATACGCTGGTAACTATGCAAAAGAAAATGACACATTAGCAGGATCGCTTAACACGACAAAAAAAGCTTTTGATAATTTACTCGCAGGGCAAGGTGACGTATCAAGCTTTATTAGCTCACTGGTCAATACAATCAAGATCGCTGTACCGCAGATCATGGTTATATTGCCACAAATCATATCTGGCTTCGGTGAGATTATGAAGGCGATTGTACCTGCGCTTGCTCAAGCAATACCAACGATACTGCCTGCATTTATCGATACTGTTATATCGCTGATCAACGCGCTAGTTGCTGCATTCCCTAGCGTAGTGGATACACTGCTTGGTGCACTACCTGCTTTAATCGATGGCTTTATCCGCTTATTCTTGGCGATTGTAGATGCACTACCACAAATCATCACTACGATCGCACAGGCTATGCCAACAATTATTACGGCGCTAGTGAATGGACTTACTAATCCGACTGCTTTGCAAGCCCTGATTATGGGGGCAATACAGCTGCTGATTGCGATTATCCAAGCAATACCAATAATTATCCCTGCGCTAATTGATGCGCTTCCAGTTATTATCCGCAACCTTGTTACGGTGCTAACAAGCCCACCATTCATATCGGCCATGGTCGGAGCTGCAATACAACTCATGAAAGCGTTGATCGGCGGCATTATTCGCTCAGTTGGTGATGTTGCTAATGCTGCATGGGACGTGATACGCACGATAGGCAACATTCTCTCGCCTAATGGGCTCTATAATATTGGTCGCGACGTTATACAAGGGCTTATAAATGGGATTAGCGCTAACGCTGGTGGCGTGATCAATAAAGTAAAAGAAATTGCTAAAGGGGCTTTAAATGAAGTCAAAAAGTTCTTTGGCATAAAATCACCATCACGCTTGATGGCATTGCAAGGTAACTACATCATGCAGGGTCTCGGCGTTGGTATAGATAAGGGTGCGCGAGCGGTAGTTAGCACTGCTGCTGATGCTATGAGCATGCTTGGCAATCAACTTACAGCGCGTCAACAAATCGACATGATGATGAATGCAGGCTCGCAAAGCACGATGTCAGCAGCTAACGCAGGTGCATTTGCAGGTCAATCAGCAGTGAACACCTACATATACGGCGATACGATCTTGAATGGTGAAACTGATCAACAAGCTTATATGGATCGTTTAGCGCGCAACTTCTTGATCAATAACCGAGGGGCAACAGTATGATCACAGTATTTGTAGACGGCGTAGATATATCGCAGATTAACGGCGTGATGATTACTGATCGTCAATTACAAGCTGCGCCTAACATTGATATATCAAGTCTTGATCTATCGCGTGCAAATGGCTCTAAACGCGTATATAAGCGTTATGGCACGCGTAAGTTTAGTATTAAGGGGCATATTATACAACCAAACAGAACGCTCGCTGAAGCCACCCGAAATGAGCTATTAGGCACATTACTGAATGCAGA
>CAZHOZ010000008.1:0-10870 GCA_964533895.1 uncultured Candidatus Saccharibacteria bacterium
GTGGCTATCCAGATGTATGGTGTCGTGCTCGTCAGGACAGCTTGGTGGATGATTATGGGTATTATAATCGTGAATGTGTGAGCTATGCGGCCTGGAAACGGGCTTCGATCGGGCGTATGGTGCCACGCTATTGGGGAAATGCCAACCAGTGGTGGTCACGAGGCAGCTCCAATGTTACTCCGGGGTATGGAGACATCGTAGCCTGGCCAGATGGTCCATGGGGGCACGTAGCAATCGTAGAATCGAATAATGGTAGCTCGATTACGATAAGTGAGTACAACTACAGTCCTCGAGGAGGATATTCGGAGCGTACCATACCTTTTAGTCAGTTAGGTAATGTTCGTTACATCAAGTAAATAGTCTCATTTTTCTAACAAGATGCAATACAAAAATAAAAACAAAACAGGAAGAGCTTTCAGGATAATATTTGGAGGTTTATTTCTGTTTGTCACGGTCGTATCTGCGGCTGTCTGGTATCAAGCACGACCGGTTCATGCCGATGACTTGCAGCCATTGATTGACGCTGTGACACGCCAAATTCAAGATAATCAGGCGATCGTGAATCAAAAGCAAGCCGAGGGAGACTCCTTACAGAATCGTCTTACGGCAATTCAAGCTGAGTTGAGTGCTGCGCGTTCAAATTTGGAGTTGACACGGCTAAGAATTGGACAGACCAAGCTCGATCGTAAGAATGCTCAAGCCAGCCTTGAGAAAACCACGGAACTTCTCCGCCAAAATATAGCCGCTGCGTATAAGCAGGGAAATATTAGTCCAATAGAAGTTTTTGCCTCAAGCGAAAACCTCTCAGATTTTGTTGGTCGGCAGGAATATTATGATTCTTTGCGTAAGAAGATAGCTGAGAATGTGGATAGCATTAAAGCCACGAAAAAGCAGCTTGCCGAGTTTTCACGCCAACTTCGGATAAAAGAAGAACAACAACGGCTTGAGGAAAAGGCCATTGCCGCAAAGGAGACAGAGCAGACCGAGCTACTAGCAAAAACACGAGGGGATGAGGCGACATATCGAGCGCTGGTTGCAGCCGATACAGTCCGCCTCGAGACACTGAGGGCACAACAGATTGCTGCCATTGCTGCTCAAAGTTTGGGGCGTGATTTTTCATTAACTACAGATTATCCGTGGACTACGGTGGAGCCTTTCCCGAGCCGCGGCGTGGACCCTTGGGGCTTTTATTACCGTCAGTGTACGAGTTATGCAGCCTGGAAGCGTGCCAGTATTGGTCGACCACTACCAGCTTGGGGTTTCTTGGGGCCAGCTAATGCCAAACAATGGCCAGACTGGGCGGGTAAGTTTGGCATGCGAGTTGATACCACACCAGAAGTAGGTGCAGCCGCTGTTTATCCGGTGGGTGAGTATGGGCATGTCATGATTGTGGAGGGCATTGTTTCTAATGGCACTCAAGTACTTGTTTCTGAGTTTAACGCTGATTGGGGAGGGCGTTATTCGCAATCACTCTGGCCGGTGAGTTCGCTTGTCTTTATTCATTAAGCCTGGTGGATTTAGCGTTAACTCTGTACAATAGTAGAAAATATGGGTGAAACGCAGTGAAAACGCCAGCAAAAAAAACTGGCATAAGTTTAACGCGACTACAGCTTGTTGGTTGGGTAGCTGGCTTGGTGCTGGTTGGTGGGTTGCTTGGAGTTTTTGGTTATAAGACATATCTGAGCCGTACCAACTCGGCAGCGGCTGCGACCGAACAATTTAGAGAAGTTCGCTCAATTTTAAAGTCAAGTTTTGATGGCGAGCTAAATGATGAAAAGCAGGCCGAGGGTGCACTTCGAGGATTTGTAGCAAGTCTTGGCGACCCTTACACAGTTTATTTAGATGCTGAAGAAGCCAAGGAGCTTTCCGATGATTTAGCAGGACAGCTTTCGGGTATTGGTGTGGAAGTTGGTCTGAAAAATGATCGCTTGACGGTCATTTCTCCAATTGACGAAACGCCAGCTGCAAAGGCCGGTATTCGGTCCGGTGACGTGATAGCTGTAATTGATGGACAAAATAGCGCCGAGCTATCTCTTGATGAGGCAGTAAAAAAGATACGTGGTGAAAAAGGTACAAAGGTAGTGCTTACTATTGTGCGTGAAGGCGAAGATCCAAAAGAACTTGCTATCACCCGTGATCAAATTCAGGTCTCAAGCGTGAAGTATGAAGTCAAAGATGGTGGGGTTGGTTATATCCGGGTGCGTCGTTTTGGTGATGATACTGATACCGCTATTCGTAATGCGGCCGCTGATTTTGCCAAGCAAGGAGTTCGTAAAATAGTGCTAGATTTGCGTGATAATCCAGGTGGCTATCTAAATAGTGCGGTTTCGGTTACATCAGAATTTTTGGCAAATGGTGTTGTCGTGGAAGAACGTGGTCGCCATATGGAGCCAAAGCAGCTAGTTGCTAATCCAGGAGGTAATTTAACAGATGCAAAGTTGGTTATTTTAATTAATGAAGGCTCGGCTTCGGCTTCGGAAATTACTGCCGGCGCGCTAAAAGATCACGGTCGTGCCGTTTTGGTTGGTGAGAAAACCTACGGCAAGGGAAGCGTGCAGGAGGTTAAAGCCCTTTCGAATGGCGCTCAACTGAAAGTGACAGTAGCCAATTGGTTTACGCCAAATGGGGTGAATATCTCCAAAGAGGGGATCAAGCCAGATATAGAAGTGAAGTATAGCAAGGAAGATTCTGATGCAGGGCGTGATTCACAGCTCGAGAAAGCGCTTGAAACGGCTCGCCAATAGCCCTTGTGCTTGGTCGCCACGCCCGCTACACTAGATAAAACGGAGGGGAGTGAAGTGACAAAAACTGCAACAATACCAAAATATATTTTTGTGACCGGAGGCGTTGTCTCTGGGTCTGGAAAAGGCATCACCGCAGCGTCAATCGGCGCTATTTTAAAAGCCAGGGGTTTACGGGTCAATATTCAGAAAATGGATCCGTATTTTAATTTTGATGCCGGTACGCTGAATCCAGCCGAGCACGGCGAAGTATTTGTAACCGCTGATGGTGGCGAGACGGATCTAGACCTTGGCCACTATGAGCGTTTTATCGACCAGCAGCTCACGCGCAGTAGCTCGGTGATGAGCGGACAGGTGTATGCTAAGGTGTTTGCCGATGAACGTGACGGCTTATTCTTAGGTAAGACCGTGCAGGTTATTCCGCACATTACCGATGAGTATCAGCGGCGCATCGTAGATGCAGTCAAGGGTTTTGATGTGTTGATTTGTGAAGTTGGTGGCACCATTGGTGATTATGAGTCGTTGGCGGTGATTGAGGCTCTGAGGCAATTCAAGCGTCGTGTGGGGGCTGAGAATGTACTCTATACACACGTGGTATTTTTACCGTATTTAGCGGCGAGTAAGGAGATTAAAACCAAGCCAGCGCAAAACTCGGTAAGGGATTTGCGCGAGGCCGGTATTCAGCCAGATATTTTGGCAGTGCGAACCGATCATGAGCTTAAAGCTTCGGTTTTCGAAAAATTATCCATGTACTGCGATGTTGATAAAGAGGCGATTGTTGGCTTACCGACCTTGAAGAGTGTGTACGAGGTGCCGCTACGGATGGAGGAATCTGGAATCGGCAACTACATTGTAGAGCGTCTTGGTCTTAAAAATCAGCCGCCACAACTTGATGATTGGCTTAGTCTGGCTGAACGGGTGCGCGAAGATAAGCTTGAGGTAACGATTGGTATTGTAGCCAAGTATCTGGATCATGAAGATACCTATATGTCTGTCGTTGAAGCACTAAAATCGGCTAGCTGGAAGCACGGTAGAGCCCTGAAAGTGCGCTGGATAGATGCTGAAAAGCTGACTAAGAGTACTAAGGTACTTAGCGCAGTTGATGGGATTTTGGTTCCGGGCGGTTTTGGTGAGCGTGGGGTAGAAGGAAAGATTCTTGCTGCCGAATATGCCCGCACGCACAATGTTCCTTATTTGGGTATTTGTTTAGGTCTTCAAATCGCAGTCATAGAAGCAGCGCGTAATCTAGTACACCTCGAAGGAGCGAATTCGTTTGAATTTGATCGGGATAGTGAACATCACGTGTTGAGTCTCATGGAGGATCAACAGGGTGTTCGCTTGGGTGGCTCGATGCGTCTTGGAGATTACCCCACGACACTCGGTGAAGGTACGTTAGCCCACAAGTTGTATGGAGTGAGAGACATCCATGAGCGTCATCGCCATCGTTATGAAGTGAATAATGCGTATCGAAGCATGTTAGAGGCGGTGGGGATGCGGTTTTCAGGGCTGTCTCCAGACGGTAATCTGGTTGAAGTAATTGAATATCCTGACCATGTTTTTTTCATTGCCAGCCAATTTCATCCTGAGTTTGGTTCGCGCCCAATGCGACCAAATCCGCTTTTTGATGGGTTTATTGCGGCTGCTTCAGGCCTTTTGCAATCCGAGAAAGACAGCGCTACAATGGACATAACAACTATACAGAGGAGGAAAGGTTAAGTTTATGTCCGAACAGACACCTACTATTTTACTTGTGGAAGATGATGCCGAGCTGGCAAGTGTGTACCGGGCGCGTTTTGAAGCTGAAGGGTTCAAGACGGCTTGGGCCGAGAATGGCGAGAATGCGCTAGCTCGAGTTGTAGAATCAAAGCCGGATTTGATTCTATTGGATATTATGATGCCGCGAGTGTCGGGCTTTGATGTGCTAGATATTTTGCGTAATACACCTCAAACTAAGCATGCTAAAATTATTATGATGTCGGCCCTTTCGAGCGATAAAGATATCGCTAAGGCTAAAGCTTTAGGAGTCGATGACTATTTGGTGAAAAGCCAAGTGGCAATGGCGGATGTAGTGCATATCGTGCGCAAACATTTGGGGATGGTTAAGGGTGCGACCGACCAGCCAGCAGCTGACAAGAAGCCAACCACTTAAGTTCTCAAAAAAATAAGAAACTAAAAAAGCCCTTGATTTGTAGGGGCTTTTTTAGTTGTGCAGACTCTAGGCTTCGGTTGGGGTGACAAACACCACAGTTTTGCGCCGCTTAGCACCAGAAAATAAGGTTTTGCGGGCTTGTCGGAAGTTTACTTGCCCCTCGGTAGCAGCATGAATGGTGTAATCTCGGCCTAAGAAAGTATTTTCACCAGCTTCGTATTTATTGCCACGCTGACGTACGATAATGTCGCCTGTAGTAACTTCTTGGCCACCAAAGAGCTTTACACCAAGGCGTTTGGAATGTGAATCGCGTCCATTTTTAGTAGAGCCGCCGGCCTTTGTCTTTGACATAGTGTTGTAATCTATCCTTTCCTAAGCTTGATAATTGCGCGCCCGACGGTTTGGTAGGGTCGCCTGTAGGTCAGTATGGTGGCTGAATCTGGCGCAAACTGTTCAACAGTATACCCCATATCTGGTAAATCGTCAAGGATTGGCAAGTGAATCGGGTCGTTAGAATTGGCCCAAAACCAGACCGGAAGAGCAAATACAATCGTGAGCGGGTGAGGAAAATTTATAAGATTCTGAAAGAAATTGCGATAGAGGGGCATGAGGCTGGTAGCTTCTTCTTGCAGTCGGTTTGAGGAATGGTCACGCAAATCTGGGTTGCCAAGATAGCCTTCACTGACGATATGACTGGTTGTGGCCGGAAGCTGAATGTTTTGCGCATCGGCCGTGAATATCTCAAAGTCTGTTTGACGGGAGTTTTGCAGGTGACTCACCCAAGCTAGGTTTTGGAGAGTCGCCGCAACCATCTTGGGGGCGATATCGCTGCCCGAAACCTGGGCGTTCTTTATGAGCGCTTCAGTCAATATAACTCCAGTTCCGCAAAATGGGTCGTGGACGTGGCTAGCTTTTGTTAGGCCTGCCAGATTCAGCATAATTTGAGCGAGTTTAGGTGGAAGCATGCCAACGCGCGCATCGCGGGCTGGGCGTTCACGGTCGCGTCGAGTATAGGCGGCAATATCTTGTTGCCAGGTAGTTTTGCCGATGAGCCAGCCCGTGCCATACCGAATAAAGAACAGCTCACAATTCGGTGACGTCAGCAACTTGCCGCCTTGCACGTGTCCAGCGTTGAGGATAGTTCCGGTTTGCGCAAAAACAATTCGTGGTCGTTTGCCGTATTTTTCAGCATAGGTATTTTTGAACAATTTACCAAGGCTACGTAATTCTCGGGGCGCTAAGTTAGCGCTTGATATCCCGAAGGTAATTTTTCCAGATTCGGGTGGTATGGTAAGTGCTGCCACCGCAGCTTTAGCAAGATCTACTTGCGACTTGGCTTGAGTAATAATTTCTCCGGCTCGAATGACGCCGCCCAAGCTATCCCAGCTTGGGGGCACACCGTAGCCCAGCCCAATTGGTCCGGTAAACTCGGGTAGTTTGTCAGAGCTAATAGTCGCTAATTCGGCTCGAACAAGCGCCCTCTCTCTTCCTAAAAGTGTAAACCACTGCATAGTTCTCATCATAGCACTACACATAGCTTTTAAAGTCGCAAAAATCTATGAAACCCCGTAGTATATGAATATGAAGTTGCGTCATTTTGTCTTTTTTGTGGCGTTGGTGCTTTTGGGCTTACTGTTCTTGCGTAATGCCGGTCAGCTCGAGCAGTTCATTGGTCTCATGAAGGATCTTAATATTTGGGTGTTGCTTCTAGTGCTACCCGTGCGCTTTGGCTATTACTGGGCCGCCACACGTTTTTATGAGCATTTTTTTGGAGGGATTTATAAAAAACGTATACCCTTTTGGCATTTGTTCGAGGGGGTGGTGAGTATGAATTTTGTGAATACGGTGGTACCGACCGGAGGGGTTTCGGGTGCGGCGTATTTTGCGCAAATTTTTCGTACCAAAATTTCACAAAAACAGTCATTTATTGCCCAGTTTTTCTGGTATATTGCGACATTTTTGAGTCTTGTGATTGTACTGGCTACAAGCTTTTTGGTTTTATTCTTTTCAAAATCGATTATTCAGGTGAGTTATCGGCTAGTATTGATTGTCGTGAGTTTATTACTATTTATTGCTCTCTCGATGATTGCCGTGACCCTCAATCCGCGTCTTTTTGAGCGCATACTATTTTATTTAACACGACCTATCAACTGGGTATTGAAGCTCTTGCGGAAGGGTAAGGTTGGTGAGCGGCAAACAACCCAGTTTGTTGATGGCTATAAGACGCTGATTGAATTATTCGCCCAAAATCCACGCCGCGCCCTGCGACCCTTGAGCGACACTTTATTGTGTATTTCGTTTGAGGTCTTGAGTATATTTATTGTTTTTCTGGCTTTTGGACAGGTGGTGAATCCGGGGATGGTTGGGGCAGCCTATATTTTTGCACTTTTGATGTCAACATTGTCTTTTTTTACTTCGGGGGTGGGAATGTACGAAGCCACCATGGTGGCGGTGCAGGTGGCTCTGGGCGTGCCCTTTGGTTTGGCATTTTCAGTTACGACCATTTATCGCTTGATGGCGCTATGGCTGTTTATCCCAGTTGGACTGTGGTTTTACAAGCGCCAAGTTTTGGATGAAGAGGACAAAGTTGGTGACTGAGCAGGTACTTTCGGTTACCGAGCTGCGTGAGTTTGTAAATCAGACGCTTAGTTATGCTTATCCGCTGGTTGTGGTCGAAGGTGAAATATCTGGTTTTCGGATTAACCAGGGGAAATGGGTCTTCTTTGACTTAAAAGATAGTGAAACAACCATTGGTTGCTTTATGACAAAGTACCAGCTCAAGACGGTGCTGGAAGATGGCATGTTAGTACGGGTTGCGGCAACACCGAATTTAACAAAATGGGGGAAATTTTCACTCACCGTCAAAGAAGTTGAGTTAGCCGGTGAGGGTGAAGTATTGCGTGCTTACGAGCTTCTGAAGGCACAATTTGAGAAAGAGGGCTTGTTTGAGGCTGGGCGCAAGAGACCTTTGCCAGAATATCCACAAAAGATAGGGCTCATTACCAGTCGTGATGCAGCAGCCTATAACGATTTTATAACGATTGCTCAAGACCGGTGGCCGCTGGTTGAGATTGAGCATATTCACGTTCACGTGCAGGGCATGCAGGCGCCCGCCGATGTGGTGGGAGCACTGCAGACGCTCAATACCCAACACGATGATTTGGAGGCGATTGTGTTAATCCGGGGCGGTGGCAGTGCCGAGGATTTGCAGACCTTTCATCATGAGGATGTGGTGCGCGCGGTGTATGCCAGCCGTATCCCGGTAATTGTGGGGATTGGACATGAGGACGATGTGAGTCTAGCTGAGCTTGCGGCCGATGTGCGAGCTTCCACACCAACTGATGCGGCTCGGCGTCTGTTGCCAGATAGCAGGGAGGTGATGCAGCATCTTAAGCGCTTAGATGAGCAGAAAGATAAAGCAATGCAGGCTCACTTTGAGCGTATTGAGCGTGTGATGGCTACGTTTACACATCAACAATCTCGATTGATTGATCGCTTGCATGACCGTGTACTATGGGCCCAGGAACGTTTGCGCGCTTTACTGACAAAGTATCTTGAAGCGAAATACCATCGGGTCGAGTTGGCTGAGCGCACGCTTGCCGGTGTAAATCCAGAGAGAATTTTGGCGCGAGGTTATGCGATTGTACGTCAGAATGCGAAAGTGATTCATGCTCCTTCGGAAATTCAGGCGCAGGTGCCAGTTCTGGTACAATTGCATAAAGGCATCGTAGAGATGACGCTAGGCAATAAGGAGGCATCGGATGACGAAACCCAAACCAGTCTCGAGTTTTCGTGATGATTTAGCGGAGCTTGAAAAGATAACCCAGGCTCTTGAAAAAGATGAAGTTGACTTAGAGGAAGCTCTAAAATCTTTTGAACGTGGTAATGAACTTGTGCTGCGCTTAAAACAGCAGCTCGATACGGCTCAGTTGCGAGTGCAGGAAATTCAGGGAGCAAACCCAGAAAAACTAGACACTAAAAGACTAGACAAAAAATTATAAATATGGTATAGTTCGTGATTATGTATCATGACTATGCCACTATTCTCTTAAAACAACACGCTAACGTAGCTTCCGAACGTACGGCGGCACACGCCATAAAAGTACTTGACCGCCATGTTTTAGAGCTCTTTAGTTCAGCTAACCGAGAGTTTGCGCAGCAACTTTTGCCCGGCATGAACCGTCGTCGCCTTGGCAATCGATTTGGCGTACATCGTCCTGTACCAAAGGGAGATTCCATCGAGTACGGTACTTTTCTTGAAAGGGTACGCAAAGATCTGGGGTTAACCGATGATAGTGAAGCCGAGATGTATCTCGACGCATATATGCAGAGCCACCTGAGTCTTATGACAAACAGTGCTCGTTTAGGGTTTGCCACTATCTGTGAAGGCGATGTATTGCGAGCGTATTTGCGCGCCGTAGATGCTTTGGTTTAACTCAAACTTTTAAAACAGGAGGGGTGTGTGCCATACCAACAACAAGCAGCGGACCTGCAGGACGACTCGGCACTATTTGCATTAGCACTCGGTCCGGCTACCCGCAGTAGCGTAGTTTTGTGCGGCGGCAGCACGCGTGGCTTTGCCGATATCTCATTTTTATATGAGGTTTGGCATGATTTGAATATCCCGGTTTCGCTCATTACACCTCCAGGGCTGGAACGCTTCATTCCCGCAGGGGTTTCGCACGCTGTCGGTGAGAGCCTAAATCGATCAGTTCCGGCGACAGCGACAGCTTGGAGCTTGATTGATGCGGCAGGCGTGGTGATTGTTGGTCCAAATTTGCAGCTTACGAGTGCTCAGCAGGTGTTTTATTCTAGGCTATTGCCGTTTGTTACCGTACCCACAGTACTTACTGATGAAGCGCTTTCATTGTGGGGCATTGATGGAGCGATACGCGGTAACCACGCCATTGTTTGGTTGGCAAGCGTACGAAGTGCGCTCAGAGTGGCGGGTGGTGCGCTTAAGCCAGAGCGCGGCATTTTTGGTATGCAGGATTTTATGCAGAGTTTACCGACAGCAGCCGAGGTAAGTATTCTTTATGATGCTATTTATGTCTACTCGTATGTTCGTGCCACTGATACTTTAATTTATACTGCACTGATTGGGCCTGAGATAGAAGCTAGAAATCTTTTGTTAAGCTTGTTGCCGGTTACGTTGTACTCTCGTTCACGAGGGGTGAGCTTGGAATCTAGAGTGAAGGTGTTGCACGCCTTGTTTGCTCAGGTGTCCGATAGCTACAGTCAGCAGCCAGATGAATTAGCACGGAGAATAAAAAAGAGTCTCCGCTAAACGGCTTTTGGTAGATAATTTCGGGTTGGGGTATTGGTTGGAGCTGGTGTTGTGGCGGGGGATTTTTCAGAATTTTCGCCACCAAGTCCGATTAGGTGTAAAAATTGATCGAAGAAAGAAGGAGCATTTCCTGGCAGTGCTGCGTCATTGGTGTTGTCTGCGGCGGCAATTTGTGGCTGCTGCTCGGGACGAGTTGGCGAGGGTTCAATCTGATTCGCGGTGATGATGAGTCGCTTCCAGCTGGTTCCCGGGGGAGTGCAAGTGATAAGCGTTAGGATTGGGTCGCTAGTTGGTTGGAGCACAGATATCTCGGTTGGGGCAACGATTTTTTTACCAGCTACTTGATAAACATAGCGTTTCTTCTGGAAGTTTACTTGGATTTGATCGCCTGGCTCAAGTTTTTCTAAGAGAGCAAACACAAATTTATAGTTACCCGACTCCCACCAGTCGTTTGAAGAGTGGCCTACTATCACAGTATTGCTTGGCTCACCTGGTAAAGCAGTGCCGGCATAGTGGACTACACCGTTACGCAAGGCGTTTTGGATGGCATCTTCAGCAATCGAGGGCTCAAAAATAATTGGCGCATTAACGTTTAATTTAGGGATGATAATCACATCTGGTGAATCAACCGGTTGGGCGGCATTTGTGGATACAACAGGTGTTACGGTAGGAGTGGTCACTGGAGCAGTAGCT
>CAZHOZ010000008.1:10880-11310 GCA_964533895.1 uncultured Candidatus Saccharibacteria bacterium
ACAGATAGCATCGACTTTCGTCTGGTAGCAGAGCTGTACTCCAAGAGTTCCGAAATTGAATACAATCATGAAAACCGCAAACGAAACCAGACCAACCCCAGCATAACGTAGGTTACGCTTTGAAAAGACTGTTGCTAGCTTAAGTTTAACAGCCATCTTACCAAGCAAGGTGGTTGCAGAGTCTTTAGTCTTTTCTACTTGAAGTCCATGGGCGGTAAAAGTATCAAAATTTGGTGATAGGTTAAAACGAATCTTTGGTAGCACGGCTGGGGCTTGCTCTATGGCTTGCTGAGGGGCTTCGATGGGTGCACCAATCTCAGCTAAGTCAGCTCGATGAGCGTTACCGTGGGGGTTACGAAAGACGGGAATCTGAGGGGTGTTAGTTTCATACTCTGGCTTCTGGTACGGGGTGGGGTGAGTTGTCTCATTT
>CAZHOZ010000008.1:11320-13783 GCA_964533895.1 uncultured Candidatus Saccharibacteria bacterium
TGATACTGTCGATTTTGATGGTGGCGCACTTGAAAGGTCACTAAAATTCAGCGTTCCGTGTTGTTTTGCGGAATTGGCTGCTGCACTCTTTTTGTCGTCTGGGTATGGCGTAGACATAGTCTACCGTATTATAATACATTCGCAGCCTTTCTAACAGGTGTGCGCCAGAGTGGTGGAACTGGCAGACACGCACGACTCAAAATCGTGTGCGGGAAACCGCGTGTGGGTTCGACTCCCACCTTTGGCACCAATGAATGCGCCTAGCACATAGCGTGGGCGTATTTTCTATTCCGCAAATTTTTCGGGATCGAGATAGGACTGTACGAGAAGATTTTGGGTACCATGCAACTGCAAGTGTAGGAGAGTCTTATTCTCTGAGAAAAGGATTGGTGATGTTGGCTGAACAGTTGCAATTATCTCGCTATTTTGTCCATCGAAGTCAATTAGTTGCAAAGAAGAGCCAAGCTTGACGGCAAGGTGTTGATCGTTCATCCAAGACCAATCGGTGAGTCCCTCGAGAGACGTATCGGCTCGGTAGCGTTTAAAGCGCTCTAGATCAAGCGTAACCATTTGGTCGCTGGCATTATGAACAAGAAAACGACCATTGGGGCTGACGGTAATGGCACTGACATTGCGCCCGATGGTACTTTCACTACGGTGGTCATGATTCCTAAAGATCCCGGTGTAGAGTGTGAGGACCCCTGTGTCTTGGTTGAGCAAAGCAATGTAGTCGCGATCAAGGGCGCGAATGTAACGGCTTGTAAAGCGCTGTCCGGAAGTTGGGAGCGTCGCAACTTCGTCGTTGGTGGAGGCATCGATAGTGCGAATAAAAAGTTTTTGCACTATCGTGTTTGGCTGACTTATGCTAGATTGACTGGTGATAAATACTAACCACCGCTCAGACCATTCGGCAGCAATGACATTTTCAGCTAAGGCTTCAGAAATGTTTCTTTCGCGAATTTGGGCACGGCGTAAAATCGATTTTTCGGTGTACATTATTTCGTTATTACCCTGAGGCACCCAGCTGATCCAGGAGGGGTTGATGACTAGAGTCTGTGAGAGGTTTGTGATGGCTGGCTGGCTGCTGGGGTTGGTGGCCATGGTTAGCCACTGACTGATATTGGTGGCAGTTGTTACTCGAAACAAGATTTGAGTGGCATCATCAGAAAACTGTATGGAATCAATGGCGGTGACGGGCGCTCCAGTGGTGGCGGTGAGTTGAGCGTTTGTAGCCAGTTGTACAGGAGGGCGCTTGAGATCGGTGGAAATAAAAAGTCGTGGAGCGGTTGGTGCAGTGCTATCGACGAGGATGAAGCGTTTACGGTCTCGAGTTTGAGCGGCGTTGGTGATTTGCAGCTCCTCATAGCGGTTACGAGTTGGTATCTGGTTGGGGATGAGCCAGGCATGGTCGACAAAGGTTACTTGTCCAGCCTGTACGCTAGCTAGGTTGGTCCAGGGTCGAAACTGGTCTCTTTCATAGCGGACTGTGTAATCGCCTACCAGAGCAGAAGAGTAACGAAAATTAGTTTTTGGCTTGAGCTGTTTATCATTGAGGGTAATGGTAGCCCCAGTTGGCTCGCTCCCCATAAGAATGAGGCCGGTTTCGGTAATTTCTCCGGTAAAAATATTGTATTGCCAGCCATTGGCAATGGCTACAAGTAAAAGGGTACCGGCGAATACAACGGTACCTCCAACCAGATATGCGATAAAATCGCGAGTTTTCTTGGATATCTTCATAGAATTCTTGAGCAGCCAAGTCAGTGACGTGGGTGAGTCCAATTATACCAGAAAAGTGTATTTGCTATGGTCTTTTTGCTTATCTGGAGTGTCTTGAGTTTTTTCGATACAATGGTAGCTATGATTAAGCGACGAATTGCAATTGATTTGGGGACGGCAAATACTTTAGTGTATGTTCCCAAAAAAGGTATTGTTGCCAATGAACCAAGCGTGGTGGCGGTGTCTGTTGATGATAATCGTATCGTGGCAATTGGTAATGAGGCAAAGGAAATGCTTGGACGAACACCGGATGTGATTACGGCAAATCGCCCACTTAAAGACGGAGTAATTGCTGATTATCGGATAACTCAAGCTATGCTGAAGCATTTTATCGATAGGGTGTCCGGGACAATTCGTCTGAGTCGGCCAGAACTGATGATTTCGGTACCGGCTGGTGTTACTTCCACCGAACGCCGAGCCGTAATTGATGCTGCCCTCGCGGCTGGAGCTAAAAAAGCCCATATTATTCGTGAGCCAGTAGCCGCAGCGATCGGCGCTGGTGTGCCCATCGCGGCTCCGGCAGGCAATCTCATTGTTGATATCGGCGGAGGCACTACCGAGGTGGCAATTCTGTCTCTAGGCGGCATTGTGGCGCAAAATTCAATTCGTATCGGCGGCAATAAGCTGGATATGGCTATTGCTGACTATATTCGCCGCAAGTATGGTTTGATCATTGGTGATCAGACG
>CAZHOZ010000009.1:0-13728 GCA_964533895.1 uncultured Candidatus Saccharibacteria bacterium
AGCAAGCGTTATAGGACAAAAAGTTGGCAATGCTTGGAGGTAGGCAAAGCGAATGCGAAGCTACTCGGTGGCAATCTTGGAACACTTTATTTGCTACAGGGAACAGAATATCAACCCAAGTTTGACGAGTCATTTATCTTTTTACTTGAAGATGATGATGAGGCAGGCGGCTACACCGCTAGAGAAGTTTCACGCCGTTTTGAGTCGTTGTTGCAACTGCCAAACTTTAGAGATAATCTTCAAGGTCTTATAATGGGGCGCTTTCAGAAAGGTAGCAATGTATCGGAGAAAGATATTGCCAGTATAATAGTGTCGAAAAATCTAGGGAGTATACCGATTGCCTACAATGTGGACTTTGGACACACCCTGCCAATGCTTACTTTACCCATTGGTCTAGAGATATCACTAACCGTTGATAATAAAGTTAATATTTTACTTCCATAATGCCACCACTAGAAAAATCGTCCTTTGATCCATTTTTGAGACCCCCACTGTATTTTCTTTTTAGTTGAAAAAGTCGGATTTTATGGTGGGAAGAGCACGAGACAGCCCGCGTAGCCAACAAGGCCTGAGATTACGAGCTTCACGCGAAGTAGGTTTCGCTTCACGCAACCAAAGAAAAAAGAGCGCGAATGCGCTCAATTTCTGCAAAAAATCGCTTGATGGTGCGGATGAAAGGACTCGAACCTTCACGTCTTGCGACACTAGCTCCTAAGGCTAGCGTGTCTACCAATTCCACCACATCCGCGTATGATTTATTCTGTTTCAAGTTGCCGGCCAATTTCTTGAGCGGTTCGCTACGTTGAGCGTTTGCCCTTTTTGTTCATCGTACATAAGTACGCCTCACAAAAATACCAAACTCCGCCTTGCGCACCATCACAATAAATCGCCCGGTACAAAATGTAGATTAGCGAAGTCTCATGCGACGCTCCTTTCAAATTCAAATTACCAATTTGAATTTGAAAGCTTAGTTTTTATAATACGCAATTTGTGTACCGCCATAGGTACGTATTTTTGCAAGTTTTGCAGACCCTAGTATAGCAGCTAACTTCTCTTGAGACGAGCACGACACTACCAGGACACCGGATTGGTTGAGCTTGCTGACAGCCTGCTCGGTAATGCTGCTGTCAAAATCTGCGTAAGGCGGGTCAAAAAAAATGATATCGTAGCTATCTCGCGTATGCCCTAAAAACAGGCGCGCATCTTCTGAGATCACCTTATACTCTGCCTGCACAGCAAGCTCGACTGCATTAGCTTGCAAACATTTAGCAGCGGTATGCGAGCTTTCGACCGCCACCACACTCGCCGCCCCTCTGCTCAAAGCCTCAAACCCCAAAGCCCCACTACCAGCATACAGATCCAGCACCTTTAATCCCGAAAGCTCTTCTCCCAGTACACTCATTATCGCTTGGCGAATTTTCTGCGAGACAGGCCGCGTACCTTCGCCAGGCTGTCGCAAAATCTTATAACGCAGTGTCCCGGCCGTTATTCGAGTTGTATAATCGGGCATATTTTCTACCTCGTGCCAGCAAGTTGTCGAGCTGGCTTTGACACCCAAGCCTCTTCGTAGGCCGCCAACCAGGCAGCAGCAATCATTTGTGGAATTATAGGTACCACGGTGGCCCGTACCGACTTGGCTAGCTTAGTTGTCCAACCATGCGCGATAAATTCTTCGTATAATCCAAGCTTAGCTATCTTCAACGACTCTTCTTTAATCGCCGTCTCGATACCTTTTTCTTTAATAAGATCCACCAGCGTCATATCAAACTTCACCCGCAACGGCGAAAATATCGTAGCCGTCGATATACCTGATTCAAACGCCATGTGCGAGCTTTTCCAGCCCTTTGTCCCCCAAGTTTTCCAACGCCGCGTCAGCTTGGAAGCTTCGGCGTACTCTTCAGCAATCAATTTATAACTAATATGGTGTGCCGGGGTCAGCGAGTCAGTAATATAGTGCGCCATCCAGCCGGCGTGAAAGCCGGCTTCGATATAATCTTCGCGCTTTAGGCAATCAACGAGGTTATTAAAGTGAATTTGAATCCAGTTTGGCAGATGCCCAATTTCGTTTACTGGATCCCACAAATGATCAGAGTTATAATTGCCCTTCATCTTGAGTCCATCTGGTCCACCATAGCCTTCGAAATTCAAAATATCACGACGACGCGGGAAACGGTCACGTCGAATCATCCGCGAGAGCAGCCTGAAAGCCTCGCGGTCGAGTTTTTGGTGAGTGCCAGCCCAAGTAATTTTTCCTTTGCTGGCAAATGAGGTAAATCCGGAATTCATGAGTTTTAATCAAGTGATGTGACGGCTTTTAAGCTATTCACAACCGCTATGACTTGAGGATATTTTACAACTTTTTCTTGTTTTAGAAAAGAGTCTACAGCTGTTCGCGCTCGTTCTACCTCTTTCGGATCATGTAAGCTAGCAAATCTAAAATCGGCCACACCAGACTGACGTACCCCAAAACGCTGCCCGGCGCCGCGACTAGCCAGATCAATCTCAGCCAGCCGAAAACCATCATTGGTGCGCGCCAAAGCCGCAATCCGCTGACGTGATGCGCTGTCTTGGGTGGTAAAAAGATAACACTCCGAGGCAATGGCACTGCGTCCAACCCGCCCACGCAACTGATGCAGGGTGGCAAGTCCAAACCGATCGGCCGACTCCACCAACATCACCGTCGCTCGATCAACATGTACGCCCACCTCAATCACCGTAGTTGCAACCAAAATATCCAGCGCGCCAGTGGCAAACTGCGTCATTACCGCATCTTTTTCGTCTGGCTTCATCTTACCGTGCAAAAGACCGATACGACGATGGCGAAACACCGTACGCGACAGCCGCTGCATTTCTTGCTTGACCGCTCGTGAACCGCTGGGATCAGCCACGTCAATTGAAGGGCAAACAATGTAAGCTTGCTCACCACGCTCGAGTCGTACATCAATTTCAGCATACACGCGCGCCCGATCTCCCTCGGAGCATACATGCGTCTTAATTGGCACCCGTTCCGGTGGCATGTCGGTCAAAAGCGATATATCCAAATCACCAAACGCCACCAGGCCAAGTGTGCGTGGGATTGGCGTAGCTGTCATAGTCAACACATGCGGTAAGCGTCCAGCCTTATCCTTCAGGCTCAGTCGCTGATTTACACCAAAGCGATGCTGTTCATCCACCACCACAAGCCCAAGCTTTGGAAACTGAACATTTTTGGTGATAAGTGCCTGGGTACCAATAACAATATCAACCTTACCCGCCTCAACTGACTGCTGGAGTTTTTTCCGTTCGCTAGTTTTGCGATGACTGGCAAGAAGCTCCACTCGCGCACCCCAAGGCTTCAATAGATCCCGAAAACTAACCAGATGCTGCATGCCTAACACCACCGTCGGCACCATTACTGCCACCTGGAAGCCAGCACGAATAGCCATCAGGGCTGCAAAAGCCGCCACCAACGTTTTACCAGAACCAACATCTCCTTCCAGCAACCGACTCATCGGCACCCCACGCTGCATGTCTTCAAAAATCTGCCAGCTCACTTTGCGCTGTGAATCAGTCAGTGAAAATGGTAATGACCCTACAAATTCTTTTGCCAAAGCTTCTTGAAAAAGAACCTCAATCCCGGGCTCGGTCTCAAGCTCTTCGCGCAACACTCTGCTGGTCAGTGCATGGAAGAATAACTCAGCAAAGACCATGCGCTCCTGAGCTATTAAGAGCGCTTGCGCACTGGTCGGTTCATGTAGCTCTCGCACAGCAACTGGTAACGAAACCAGTTTTTGAGACTTCAACACACTTGCGGGCAACGGCTCAACTAGCTCATCGGCAGCACCCAGACACTGTCTCACTAAATTACGTAAAAATTTTGAAGTAATCTTGGCTGTTTCGGGATAAATCGCAACAATTCGACCTGCCCGATCAGTACTTGCAGGACGCTCAAATTGCGGCTGTACCACACTAAACACTCCGGATTTAAACCTGAGATCACCGGTAAAAAAATAATCTTCACCAATTTTTAGTTGATCAGCAACGTAAGGTGCGTGAAACCAAGTGAGCTTCAAGGAGCCAGTATCATCCACAACCACTGCCTCGACTATCACCATGCGTCGGTTTCGTGCCGCTCGACGAACCGCTATATCCTCTACTTTTGCCCGCACCGTCACAAGGCCTGGGCGCAATTGATTAATTGGTTTACATTGCGAAAAATCATCATAACGTCGTGGAAAATAATCTAATAAGTCACGCACGGTCTCGAGTCCCATGCGAGCTAACTCTTGCTCTATGACTTCGCCAACTCCCTTTAGTGCGCCCAGTCGCGTATCAAGCCGTAAGCTCATATTTTAATGCGGACAAACCGACGTTTGCCAACCTGCACTATCATGCCAGCTCTTAGTAAAACATCTTCAGCAGACTCAACCACCGAGCCATCCACTCGCACACCCCCCTGAGAAATCAGCCGACGAACCTCAGATTTTGTCAGTCCAAAGGCATTTGCCATCAACCCAACCGCGTCAGCTAGTTCTTTGTCATCAGCTCTATAATCTGGAATATCGGTCGGTATTTCGCCAGCCCGAAACTGCTTATTCCAAGCTTCTTCAGCCAATTCAGCTGCTCGCGCTCCATGATAACGCCCGACAATCGCACGCGCCAAACTAGCCTTTGTGTCGCGCGGATTTGCCCCAGCTGCCATATCACGCTCCACTGCCTCAACTACCTCGAGATCGACATTTGTTGTAAGTTTAAAGTAGTGCGGGATAAGTTCATCATTTAAGGTCATCACCTTGCCATACATATCTTTTGGCTCATCCGTAATGAATATACAATTAGGCTGAGTCTTACTCATCTTCTTGCCATCCGGACCAATCAATAATTCTGTTACCATCACGGACTGCGGTACCTGCCCCGAACGCTTCTGCAGCGTACGACCCGCCATCATATTAAAGAGCTGATCGTTGCCGCCAAGCTCCACATCGGCATGCAACGCCACCGAATCATACCCCTGCATGACCGGGTATAAGAATTCCTGCAAGCCAATCGGCTTATTGTTCTCGTATCGGTTGCGAAAATTATCACGCTCCAGCATCTGCGCTACTTTAAACTCGCTTGCCAAAGCTAAAATATCGATAAACTCTAGTTGTTTTAGCCATTCAGAATTGTAGCGAATCTCAGCTTTTGAGAGATCAACTATCTGTCCAATCTGCTTGAGATAATTCTTCATGTTATGGCGTACATCTTCACGGCTAAGCTGCTTGCGTTCGGACTGCTTGTCGGAAGTATCGCCAATCATAGCGGTATAATCACCTATCAGAATAATTACGTGATGCCCGAGCTCCTGAAACTCCCGTAATTTCCAGTACACAACCGCATGACCCAGATGAATGCGATTACCCGTTGGATCAATGCCAAATTTAATACGTAACGGTCGACGTCCATCCAGCCGACGAGATAACTCGCCACGCACGATGACGTCTTCAATGCCACGTGTGAGGAGCTGATCTTTTTTTTGTGCCGCCGTTTTCATAACTTGATTGTATCAGATATGTATGAGGTGTAACAAAGACTGGTTTTCAAAGCGAATTTTCAGCAAAAATGTTATAATTAAAAGCACTCATGGCGAAACGTCGCACAGCTAGATCTCCTAGACGAGTGGTTCACCGCACACCGTCAAGTCATCCGGAGGCCAAAAAACTCCAAAGCTCTTCTGCTGCAAAGGGCTGGGCTCGCTTGCAACCAAAAAATATCTGGGCTGCCGTTAGCTCCAAAAAAGGACGTCGTATTATTGCCGCCACCTTTGCCGGTATCTTTTTGGTATTTCTCGCACTTTTCTTGTGGATTGCAAAAGACCTACCCAGCCCAAACAAAATTAACTCCAAGATATCTGCCCAAACCACTAAGCTATACGATCACACTGGACAAAATGTTCTAGTGGAGATATATGGTGATAAAAATCGTTCCGTGGTTGAGCTCGAACAAATTCCGCAAGACTGTCGCAATGCCACTATCGCACTTGAAGACAAGAACTTTTATCAGCAAGGTGCTTTCTCCGTAGCCGGCATTGGTCGAGCCCTGTCTGGTATTGTTTTTAAAGACCCGTCAAAAGGTGGTGGCTCCACTATCACGCAACAGTATGTGAAGAATGCTTTTTTGACCAGCGAACGAACCGCCGCTCGCAAAGTAAAAGAAATCATTCTTGCCGTCCAGATTGAGTTGCTCTACAAAAAAGACGATATTCTCAAACTCTATCTTAATGAAATCCCCTATGGCTCTACCGCCTATGGCATTCAGGCAGCAGCCAAAACCTATTACAGCAAAGATGCCAAAGACCTTACACTTGGTGAATGTTCGACCCTCGCTGCACTTCCGCAGGCACCGAGCTACTACAACCGTAATAAAACCGCCCTTGCCGGCCGGCAAGAAACCGCTCTTAAATATATGCTTGAACAAGGCTACATCACCCAAGAGCAGGTCGACGCTGCTTTAGCCGAAGGTGCCATTGCGAAAATGAAGATTAATAATTTTGCCGCCAACATCACCGCACCACACTTTGTGCAGTACGTGCGCGATCAGCTCGAAGAAAAGTATGGTGTTAAACGCGTCAACGAAGGTGGCTTAAAAGTAATCACTTCGCTTGATATTGAAAAACAAAAGATAGCCGAAGAATCAGTCAAAAATGGCATTACTAACGTGCGCAAGTTTGGGGGCAGCAATGCCGCCCTCGTGTCAGCCGATGCGGAATCGGGTGAAGTTTTGGCGATGGTTGGAAGCTATGATTACAACGACCCTGAAGTTGGTAACTTTAATGTTGCCGTTGCTAACCGTCAACCCGGCTCCTCCATCAAGCCAATCATCTATGCCTCGATGTTTAAAGGCAACTGGGGGCCTGGTTCAACCATGTATGATGTACAGACAAACTTTGGTGGCGGCTACAAACCAAAGAACTACACTGGTCGTTTTTATGGTGTTCAATCCGTTCGCACCTCGCTGGCTAGTTCCCTCAATATTCCTGCCGTAAAAGCTCTCTATCTAGCTGGTATTCCCCAAACTATTCAAACCGCCAATGACATGGGGATTACCACCTACTCAAAAGCTGATGCTGACCGACTCGGGCTGTCTATGGCACTTGGCTCAGGCGAAGTAAAACTCACCGAAATGGTGAATGCTTTTACCGTCTTCCCATCTGAGGGTGCCGTACGTGACCAAGTAACCGTGCTAGAAGTCAGTGATTCTTCCGGAAAGATTATTGAGAAAAACACCGTTGAATCCAATAAACAACGTCAAGCCCTTGATCCGCAAATTGCCTACGAGATTAATTCCATCCTTTCTGATAATCAAGCTCGCTGTTCGATAGGCGTTTTCTCGTGCAATAACCCGCTTGTTATTCGTGGCAAGACGGTGGCCGCCAAAACCGGTACCACCAACGACTATAAAGACGCCTGGACCATGGGATACACCAAAAAAACCGTAACAGGGGTATGGGCTGGCAACAATGATAATGAGCCGATGACGCAAGCTGCATCGATTGTTTCGGCACCAATTTGGCATGAATATATGACTAAAGCCACCGCCAGCGAGGGTAATATTCCATTTAAGCAGCCTTCCACTATCAAAAAGGTTGAGTTAGATGCCGACACTGGAAAACTACCAAACGACGGCACTAAACGTAAGCGTACAGACATTTTTGCAAGCTGGTACAAGCCTATGCCTGCACCGACTAGCTCGGCAGCTAAGATTAATAAGCTAGATGGCAAGCTTGCCACCGAGTGTACTCCGGTTGATGCCCAGCAAGATGTTACCGCCAACTCAATCTCTGCCGAAATTCCAGCCAACGACATCAGCTTTGCGCGCTGGAATCCTCCAGTAGCAGCTTTGGCTGCGGGACTGGGCCTTTCTTCTGGCTCGGGTATCCCAACCGAAAAAAGTACGATGCATTCATGTGCCGATACCAAACCAACCATATCCATTGACGTTAGTCCATCATCCGGATCTACGTTCGTCATTTCAGCTGAGGTTACTAGTGGCACTTTCCCTGTAAATCAGCTTGTTATCCTAATAAACGACCAACCATATACTACTCAAAGCGTAAGCGGCAATGGTACATATCCGATCAGTATTACACCTGGATCGATTGGCCCGCTAAAGATCCAAATAAAGGCTATCGACACCGGGCTATATAGCACCGTCTCAAATGCTGAAAATGTTGTAGGTACCACTGGACCTAGCGCCCAGAAAACTGGCACCAATAACGCTGCTTTGGTGCGCTTTCTTGAGTCTGCTGCAGAAAAAATTAGACGTCAGTAAAAATTACAATGTTTTAAAACTTGCCTGATTACTTTGAGCGACGAGTAGAAGATTTCGTAGCTTTTCTTGTAGTCTTTTTCGCTTCAGCGCCCTTGCGTGGAGTGGCAAATATCATTTTTCCGGCCACTGTCTGAAAAATCCGGGTCACTTCGGTCTCCACCTCCTGACCAATAATCTTATCACCACCTTCAACCACAATCATCGTACCGTCTTCTAAGTAGCCAACTCCTTGGCCTTTTTCCTTACCCGCCTGCACAACACGCACCACCAGAACTTCGCCAGGCAGAACCACCGCTCGCAACGCCTGAGATAGTTCATTCATATTCAAAACTCGGACTGATTCGATGGTTGCCACACGGTTGAGATTATAGTCTGTAGTAAGAATGTCGGTTTTGAATTTCTTTGCCAAGTAGACAAGTTTGTGGTCAACTTCTTTAACTTTTGCCGGGTTATCCTCAACAATATCAATTTCAACAGCATCACTTTCTCGTAATTTATTCAGCAGCTCAAGGCCTCGACGCCCCTTACCGCGTCTCAATGGGTCATCCGAATCGGCAATATTTTGCAGCTCCGCCAAAACAAAACGTGGCACCAAAAGTTTGCCGGGGACAAATCCAGTGGCCGCAATATCAGCAATACGACCATCAATAATTGCCGATGTATCAACCAGAATACGGCTTTTGGATGATTCCTTTGTCTTAGAATTGGTGGTCCTAGTTTTACTTACCTCCGCCAGACGTGGGAACAATACACCAATCGCTTTGTGCTGATGATAGAACACTTCAGCCATAGCAATTGCTGCCATGAGCGTAATAGTGATTGGCAGAATTGTGCTAAATGGCTCAGGCAAACCGTCAATAGGGATTGAGATAAGCACTCCACTCAAAGCACCAAAAATAAAACCAACCGTAATGAGTATGAGTTTTTGTAAATTTAGACGCATCAGGCGCACAGCAATATAGCAAACGATAAGTACGGCAATTGCCATCACCGGAATAATCAGAGAATACGGCATAAAAAATCCTTGTTATTTTTTCTTGGATGAGGCCTTTATACGGGTTAGTGCGGAGGCAATATCGGCTAAACCAACAATGCCTTTCCCCTTAAGAGCTGCCGGTGCTAACACGTGATGAAAACCGAGACGAGAGGCCTCACGAGCCCGTGCCTGCATTAGATTCACCGATCGAATTTCACCAGCTAAACCAACTTCGCCAAAGCTCGCAAGTGAGCTTGGGATGACAGTGCCATAGTATGCGCTGGCTATGGCAAGAATAAGTGCAAGGTCTACAGCCGGTTCAGTAATCTTCAGCCCTCCTATGATGCTAGCATAGATATCCTGGTCAGACAACGGGATGCCGGCCCGCTTGGTGAGAACCGCTGCGAGAAGCCCGAGCCGATTTTGATCGAGCCCAACCGCAGCCCGCTTAGGATAGCTCAACACTGAAGGAGAAACAAGCGCCTGAACTTCCACCATCAATGGACGCGTGCCTTCAAGCGCCACAAACACTGCACTCCCAGGCAAATCGCGGCGTTCGGCAAGCAAAATTTCCGACGGATTAGCCACTTCCCGAAAACCACTCTCGCCCATCTCCAAAAGAGCCACATCACTAGTTGCCCCAAACCTATTTTTACTTGCCTTCACGACACGCAATGCCCCGTATTGATCACCCTCCATACTCAACACCACATCTACCAAATGCTCAAGCAGTTTTGGTCCCGCTAAGGTTCCTTCTTTTGTAACATGACCAATTACGATGCAAGCCGTATGCGTAGCTTTAGCTGCTTGCATAATCATGTTCGCCACCAACGTTATCTGACTTGGTGCACCAGCCGCCGCACCCGAATCTGCGGCCATCAAGGTTTGAATGGAGTCAATAATTACCAATTGGTATGCTCCTGCATGAATCAGAGCTACTGCATCGTCGGCTGACGTGGTGGCCAACAGTTCGAGGTCGACCGCTTGTACACCCAAACGGTCGGCTCGTAGTTTAATTTGTCGAGCCGATTCCTCTCCCGAGACATAGAGTACCTTGCCTTTCGCTGCAATCACACTTGCCACCTGCAAAACAAGTGTCGACTTTCCCACGCCCGGATCACCAGAGAGTAACATTAGCGCTCCAGGCACCACACCACCCCCCAGTACCAAATCAAGTTCTTTCACACCACTGCTAAAGCGTGCTACGTGCAAATCCTCAACATCCGAAAGTAAAGTGAGTTTTACATCACTAGCTCTGGTTTTACCCGAAGCCCCTGTGGTGGCAACTTCTTCCATAATGCTCTCCCATGCTCCACACTGCAAGCAGCGTCCCGCCCACTTTGAACTTTTTGCGCCACACTGCTGACACACAAAAATTGAAGATGTTTTTGCCATGCCCTTATTGTACTAAACTAACGATATAATTTGTACGGTTTTTTGTTCGTTTTTTTAGTTAACACCTGCTAAGCGATTAGCCACATCGAGCTTTACTTCGCCCTTTACTGCTTTAACAAGCACCTTATCACCTTCAACTATTTGCTCGTTAAGGATAGCTTCTGCCAGCGGGTCCTCTACTAACGATTGAACCGCTCGACGCATCGGCCGCGCTCCATTATTTACATCGTAGCCTTTCTTAATGAGAAGACCCTTGAGTGAGGCATGAAACTTAAGTGCCACATCTTTGTCACGCAAGCGACGTGCCAAGTCTTGCAGCTGTAAATCTACAATCGAACGCACATCAACGCGCGAAAGCGCTTTGAAGATAACTGTATGATCAACTCGATTCAAAAACTCTGGACGAAATGTGCGCCTAAGCTCCTGTTTGATAGTGCCACTCATAGTTTCGTGCAATTTTTCTAGCTTCTTTTGCTCATCGGCTGTGTCGGTAGCAAAACCAATCTTTGCTTCTTGATACAGAACCTTCGCACCAACATTACTGGTCATAATAATGATGGTATTACGGAAATCTACGGCTCGACCTTTTGCATCTGTCAGCTGCCCATCTTCCAAAATCTGCAATAGCATATTAAAGATGTCCGGGTGCGCCTTTTCGATCTCGTCAAACAAGATTAAGCTGTAAGGCTTGCGGCGCACTTGCTCTGTGAGCTGGCCAGCATCTTCGTAGCCGACATATCCAGCCGGCGCGCCAACCAACCGCGACACATTATGGCGCTCCATAAACTCCGACATGTCTACTTTTATCATCGCTTCCTTATCATGAAAGATTTCCTGTGCCAACGCTCGAGCCAGCTCGGTCTTACCAACACCAGTTGGACCAAGAAATATGAATGAGCCAATTGGTCTATCAGCATGCGCAATTCCCGTGCGACTGCGGCGAATCGCTTTGGCGATCACCTCAACCGCCTCATCCTGACCAATAATATGACGCTTCAATGTCTCATCTATCTTCTTGAGCTGCTCAGTTTCGATTTTTACCAAGCGTGTCAATGGAATGCCAGTGGTGTGTGAAATCACTCGAGCAATCTCTTCCTCGCCAATATTGATGATTTTCTTCGCGGTATCACGCTTCTCCTGGGCTTCAATCTTTTCTTCAATCACGCTCGCCTCAGCCTTCAAGCGAGCTGCGTATTCAAAATCCTGATTGTAGACGGCATCTTCTATCTGATCATTGACGTCTACAAGCCGCCCCTGCAAATTCTTCATGCGCTTAGAGGTTCCACCTTTTTCAATGCGTGCCAATGATGAAGCCTCATCAATTAAGTCGATGGCTTTGTCAGGCAAGAAGCGGTCGGAAATATAACGCTTAGCCAGTTTGGCGGCCGCCTCAATAGCCTCTTCGGTAATGATAACACTGTGATGCTCTTCATATTTCGGCTTTAAGCCCTGTAATACCCGTACTGTTTCTTCAACGGTTGCTTCGGGAACAATAACTGGCTGAAAGCGCCGCTCTAGGGCAGCATCTTTTTCGATATGCTTACGATATTCATCCAGCGTGGTGGCGCCTATTACCTGCACCATACCCCGCGACAAAGCTGGCTTTAAAATATTTGCAGCATCAATCGCGCCTTCAGCAGAACCTGCACCAACTACCGTATGCAACTCGTCGATAAACAAAATCACATCCTTATTTTCCGTCACTTCTTCAATCAGTTTCTTTAGACGCTCCTCGAACTCTCCACGATACTTCGTACCGGCAATGACGGTGGCCATATCGAGCATAATGATGCGCTTTCCGGCCAACACATCCGGCACCTCATCATGCACAATACGCGTAGCCAGACCCTCTACAATAGCTGTTTTACCAACCCCCGGCTCGCCAATAAGAACGGGGTTATTTTTTTGACGGCGATTAAGAATAGAAATCATTCGATCCAACTGTACCTTACGCCCAATCATTGGATCGAGCTCATCAGCACGAGCCTTTTCAGTTAAATCGATGCCAAAATGATCCAATGCAGGTGTATCACTCTCCTGCGAACGCTTTTTGCCACGCTTCTCACTATCACCTCCATACAGTGGAGTTTGGGCATTAAGATACTGTTCCAACTCAAGCCGAATAGTATTCGGATTTATAGAAATTTCCTTTAAGAGCACGTTCGCTCGGGCATTCTTTTGTGTCAAAATAGCATACAGCAAATGTTCTGTGCCAGCGTAGGGCTGACCAAACTCCTGAGCAATACGTAAAGACAACGCAATAGTTTTTTTAGCCGTCTGTGAGAGTGACTGCAGCGTGTGCGTAGAGACCACTCCGTTTGGCGCAACCGTAAGCTCCAGCTTATCTAGTGTGACTCCGGATTGAACGAGAATCTTTGAACCAATTGACCCTTGTGTTTTTAAAACCCCAAGGAGCAGGTGTTCTGTTCCTACATAAACCGAACCCAGCCCGGCAGCTATCATGCTGGCATGCTCCAAAGCTCGCTTAGCATTCTCGGTAAAGCGATCAAATTGCGGTGGTAAATTTTGTTCCATATCAAGCCTCCTTTCCTAATATGGTGCAGCAAGTCAGGTGCGATACGTCGAGAAAGAAAACTTATTCTTCCTCGCTTACTTCAACAGATCCGTCAGTCTCAGCAGCAGAGGTAGTGTCTTCCTCCGCATTTGGTTCAGCTGAAGCTTCAGCAGCTGCAATAATCTCATCTTCGAGATTAACTGGTCGCTTGTCTTCAGAGCTGTCAGCAGCCTCTGCAGCGCTCTCGATACCCGAATCATCAGCACCATCAATATCGATATTCCAGTCTGTGAGCTTCGCCGCCAGACGAACGTTCTGGCCTGAGCGTCCAATCGCCAACGATAACTGATCTTCTGGTACTTTTACGATGGCTCGCTTTTCAGCGTCATCTGCTTCAACGTTGATGATATTTTTAGCTGGCGACAGGGCGTTTGTTATATAGCGCTGAATATCTTCATCAAACGGGATGATATCGATTTTTTCTTCACCAATATTTGCCATTACCGCCTGAACTCGAGTACCACGACCGCCAACAAATGTACCAACCGGATCC